>JBAXXO010000082.1:0-12184 GCA_037127855.1 Alphaproteobacteria bacterium | reverse complement strand
GGTTCTGCCGGGTGCGATTGTCACCACCTTCCTCCTCTGCCTCACCAGTTTTGTCGTGGCGCTGACCTTTGGTGGCGGACCCAAGGCCACAACGCTGGAACTTGCCATCTACCAAGCACTGCGCTTTGATTTCGATCTTGGCCGCGCCGCCTTGCTGGCGTGCCTGCAATTCGGCCTGTGTGCGCTGTCGCTTGCCCTGGCCGCCCACGTCATCCAAGCCGCCAGTTTCGGTGCGGGGCGTGACCGAGATGCCAGGCTGCCTGCCCCCAAAGGGTTGATCCTGCTCACAGATATCGTCGTGCTGACCCTTGGCATCACCTTCCTGATTTTACCACTCGTCATGGTGCTGCGCGATGGCATTTCGGGCCTTGCCACGCTGCCACCCGCGATCTGGCAAGCAGCCCTCAGGTCTGTCATCATGGCGCTTGCGTCGGCCGTTATGGCAACAGCGGGTGCGCTGATCTTGACGCTTGTCGTCGCCCGGCAAACCAAGGGCGGCTGGCTGATCGAGGGGGCGGCGATGCTGCCCATGGCCGCCTCGGGCCTCGTGCTTGGCACCGGGATTTTTCTTCTTCTTCAGCCGTTTACCGCTCCACAAACTTTCGCCTTGCCCGTCACGGTGCTGGTCAATGCCGCCATGTCGCTGCCAATCCTATACCGCCTGCTGCTGCCCGAAGCCCGCATGCTGCACCGCGACTATGACCGCCTTGCCGCCACGCTGAACCTGCACGGCCTGCCGATGCTGCGCTATGTGACGTTGCCGCGTCTCGCCCGACCGCTCGGCCTTGGCGGCGGCATCGCGGCGGCCCTTTCGATGGGCGATCTTGGTGTGATCACGCTCTTTGCGGGGAATGACAATGCGACCCTGCCACTGATGATCAACCGGCTGTCCGGCGCCTACAGGATGAATGAGGCGGCTTCGGCATCGCTACTGCTTGTGGCGCTTAGCTTTGCCCTTTTTGCCCTGTTCGACCGTGGGGGTCGCCATGCTGCGCCTTGATCATGCCACCCTTTGCCATCCCGGATTTACCCTAACCGCCGATTGGCAGGCCTACCCGGGGCAAAGGCTGGCAATCATCGGTCCCTCGGGTGCTGGCAAATCCACGCTGTTGATGGCGATTGCCGGGTTTCAGCCGCTGCAATCGGGGCGCATTCTTTGGATGGGTACGGATCTTGCCCCCCTCACCCCGGCACAAAGGCCCGTGTCGATCCTGTTCCAAGACCAGAACCTGTTTCCCCACCTGACTCTTGGGCAGAATCTGGGCCTTGCCCTGTCGCCGCGCCTGCGCCTCAGCGCATTGCATCATAGCCGGATAGATGCCGTGCTGACGCGCCTTGGCCTTGCAGGCATGGGCCAACGTCGCCCGGGCGACCTGTCGGGTGGTCAGCAGGGCAGGGCGGCTTTGGCCCGGGCGCTGCTGCAAGACCGGCCGATACTGCTGCTGGATGAGCCCTTTGGGGCCCTTGGGCCGGCGCTCAAGACCGATCTGCTCATGCTGGTGCGTGATCTCGCGGTCGAGACGCAAAAACTGGTGCTGATGGTCAGCCACGACCCCGCAGACGCCCGCCGCTTTGCCGATGCCACTGTGCTGGTGGCGGGTGGCCAGGCCCTGCCCCCTGTTGCCACGAATGATCTTCTTGCCAATCCGCCCAAAGATTTGTCCGACTATCTGGGCAACTGATCCTCAGCCTGCACGCACCGTTTCGATCATCAGCGTCACATTGTCGGGGCTGGCGTCGGGGGTAATGCCGTGGCCGAGGTTGAAGATATGCGGCCCCTTGCGAAAAGCCTCGATCACACGCCGCGTCTCGCGCACCAGGGCGTCCCCGCCCGTGACCATGTGCTCTGGCGCCAGATTGCCCTGCACACAGCCGGTCACTTGCACGTGCTCGGCTGCCCATTCAGGGCTGACCGAATTGTCGATCGCCACACAATCTGCCCCGGTGGCCCTGGCAAAACCAATATAGCCTTGCCCAGCCTCGCGGGGAAAGGCGATCACGGGCAGGCCGGGATGGCGGGCCTTCAGTGCAGAAATGATCTGTTCAGCGGGTTTCACGGCAAAATCGGTGAAGTCGTCACCTTTCAGGCTGCCTGCCCAGCTGTCAAACAACTTCACCACTTCGGCCCCCGCCTGAACCTGCATCGACAGGTATTCGATCGTGGCCTCTGTTATCGCATCGATCAGCGCCGAAAAAGCTGCCCGGTCGGCCACCTTGAAGGCGTGGGCTGCCGCCTGATCCTTGCTGCCGTGCCCCGCGATCATGTAGGTGGCCACGGTCCAGGGTGCGCCCGCAAAGCCGATCAGCGTGGTCTGCGACGGCAGTTCCCGCGCCACAATCCGCACGGTTTCATAGATCGGTGTTAGGGTATCATGGATGGCATCCTTGGGCTTTAGCGCCCTGACCTGGTTGATCGAACCCACGGTCGACATCCGCGGTCCCTCTCCGGTTTCAAACCACAAGTCCAACCCCAAAGCCTGCGGCAAGAGCAGGATGTCAGCGAAAAGGATAGCGGCGTCAAAGCCATAGCGGCGGATCGGTTGCAGTGTCACCTCGGCGGCAAGCTCCGGGTTATAGCACAGCTTCAGGAAATCACCCGCCTTGGCCCGCGTGGCGCGATACTCAGGCAGATAGCGCCCGGCCTGGCGCATCATCCAGATCGGCGGGGTGGGCAGGGTCTCGCCGGCCAGGGCGCGCAAAAGGGTTTTCTGGGTCATGGCGGGCTCCGTCTTGCATAGTGTTGCTGGCAGGTGTTGTGGCAGTTGTCAGGGCGAATTGACAGCGTTATGCCTAGGCCATGACATATGCAGATATCAACCCCGCCCAACCCTTCAAGATCGGCACCCGTGGTTCCCCCCTCGCCATGTGGCAGGCGCATGAGGTGCGACGCTGTCTGATGGCGGCCTGCGATTTGCCGGTCGAGGCGTTTGAGGTTGTGGTGATCAAGGTTACCGGCGACCAGATACTGGACAAGGCCTTGAAAGATATCGGCGGCAAGGGCCTGTTCACGCGCGAGATCGAAGAGGCCTTGCTGGCCGGTGCCATCGATATCGCTGTGCACTCGATGAAAGACATGCCCACCGTTCAGCCCGCGGGCCTGCTGCTGGATTGCTACCTGCCGCGCGAGGATGTGCGCGATGGTTTCGTGTCGCCCGCCGTGGCCAACCTGATGGACCTGCCGCAAGGCGCGGTTGTAGGCTCGTCCAGCCTGCGCCGCCGGGCGCAACTGGCACATCGGCGGCCCGACCTTATTCTGGCCGAGTTTCGCGGCAATGTACAAACCCGGATGAAGAAGCTCGAGGATGGTGTGGCGCAGGCCACGTTTCTGGCGATGGCGGGGCTCAACCGGCTGGGCATGGCCCACATGGCCCGCTCGGCCATCGCCGTGGACGAGATGCTGCCTGCCGTGGCGCAAGGGGCCATTGGGGTCGAGCGCCGCGCCTGTGACACCGTCGCCGAAGCGATGCTTGCCGCCATCCACCACGGTCCCACGGGCCAACAACTGGCTGCCGAGCGTGCCTTTCTGGCCCATCTGGACGGATCGTGTGAAACCCCTATTGCCGGGCTTGCGGTGCTGGAGGGTGATGCTCTGTGGCTGCGCGGCGAAATCTTGCGCCCCGATGGCAGCAAGGTCATCGCTGGCAGCTTGCGCGGCGGGATAAGCGATGGTGCCGAACTGGGCCGAATGCTTGCCGCCGATCTTCTGGGCCGGGCCGGGCCGGGATTTTTCGACTAACCCCTTCACGATGCAGGCTTTTCGAGGCTGTTGAGGAATCCGAGTATAAGCGCCGCGACCTTGTCGGCCGCCTCTTCATGCACCAGATGGCCGTAAAGTGGCAGTTCTACCCAGCGGGCCTGCGGCATCGCTGCTGCCGCCTTTTGCGAAACGGTCGATGGCACTGCCCGGTCACCCGCCGCAGTGATCAGCAGGCAGGGCGTGGTCTGCGTCGGCAAACTGTCCATCAATGCACCCGGATTCCACTGCGCCATCATTGACAAAGTGGCATCCACATGGCTGCTCATGCGCAACAGGTGCAGGTACTGCGCCTCGCCCTCGTGGTCGATCCTTGATCCGGTGGCGGCTATCAATTGCCGTACCTGGCCCGGCGTCCCGGCATATTTGCTGAACACCGTGGCGACCAGCGGCGTCATCGCCAGCACCTTGGCCATGATCGGAAACACCCAACCCGCCACCCCGTCGAAGTTGCTCAGGGCCGCGTTGATTCCTATCACCGAACTCACCGGCATGATCTGTGCCACCC
This sequence comes from Alphaproteobacteria bacterium, assembly GCA_037127855.1. Lineage (GTDB taxonomy): Bacteria > Pseudomonadota > Alphaproteobacteria > Rhodobacterales > Rhodobacteraceae > Stagnihabitans. The sequence goes on along the minus strand of JBAXXO010000082.1, from coordinate 7,922 downwards.
GCAGCGCCAACGCGGCCCCTGCGGAATGTCCGATCAGTGCCGTAGGGTGCCAGTTTTCTTGTATGCACAGTGACCTTACATCTTGCGCCATCGCTTCTAGCCCGCAGCGCAACCGTGAGCCAGGCACGGTAAAACCCTGTCCCGGCAAATCAATAGCGATCACGCGGTGGGTTTGTGCCAGCAGCGGGATCAGGTTGCGAAAGCTATGCGTCGCCCCACCAGCCCCGTGCAGCAATAGCAGCACAGGCCCGGCACCCAGATCTTGCACGTGCCATAGATGCGGCCGGCTGGCGATATGGCGCGAGGCATTGCGCAAGGGCCAGTTGGCCGGGATCGTCAGCGCCCGCACCTAACTTTCCATCGCCGCTTGCAGCACCGCCGTCAGCCGTTGCGCATCGGCGCGCGGCAGCGGTAGATAGGGCGCATCCAGAATCTCGGCCAAGCGGCGCAGGGCGGGTTGCGGGCGATTGGCGGTGTCGATCACCAAACCGGGCAGCCTTGCCCCCCGCAAGGCACGGGCGATGCGCAGACTATCAACCTCGGCGGTATCACGGTTGGCACTGCCGTCCAGCGCGATATTGCCGCGCCCATCGGTTAGCAATGCCACGGTCGGCGTCATCCCTCGGGACCGTGTTTGCAATGCCAGATCAAACGCCATCTTCAGCCCAGCGGCAAGCGGCGTGCCACCGCCCCCTGGCAGAGAGGTGAGCCGGCGCTTGGTTTGCACAAGCGACCGCGTCGGTGGCAGGATCAGTTCCGCACTCAGCCCGCGAAAGGCGATCAGCGCCACATGGTCCCGCCGCGCGTATGCCTGCGCCAGTAACAATTCCACCGCGCCCTTGGCCTCGGCCAGCCGCGCAAAGGCGGAAGATCCCGATGCATCCACCGCAAAGATCAGCACCCGGTCCGAGCTTTCCTGATACCGCTTAAGCCGCAGATCGGATTTTCGGATCTCCAACCTTGGTTTGTCGCTCCGCTGGCGCAAGAGCTGCCAAGGTGCCGCCGCGCGCAATGTCGCCACCAGATCGATCCGCTTTCCCGACCCCGGCGTGCCCGGCAAACTCGGCATCGGTCGCCCCCGATGGTTGCCCTTGCGAACCGCGCCGGACCCGCTGCCTTTGGCCGACCTTGACGCCCGCCCGGCCGTCAGTTGCTCCAGCAGTCCTGCGGGCAAAGCGGCGCGGATCGCATCTAGCAAGATCTCGTCGGGCAAAAGGTCCTCTCCATTCTGAGGTTGATTGTCTTCGCCCTCCCTCGGCTCGCTGGGCGGGGGTGGCGGCGGCTCTTGTGCCACGTCGGCACTTTGCGGCAGATCACCGCGGTGGGCGAGTGTCAGTTCGGCGGCATTGCGCAGTGTGGAGTCTGATGCTGTCGTCTCGCCCCGCCAGGCTGCCAGCGCCCGCGCCACGGCCAACGCCAGCAACGGTGCACGCAGGCTGGTGATGCCCATGGCAAAGGCAACCGAGGTCAGGCTGTTCATCGCCCCCTCGGGCAACTGTACGGCACTCAGCAGCTCTCTGGCTCGCGCCACCTGCGCAGGATCAAGAGCTACCGCCTCGGTGTCGAACCATGGCAGATCACCAAGGTCCAAGAACAGCCCCAGTCTATCGGCAAGGGCGCTTGGCAAGGTTTCCTCTGGCTCTGACCCCTCATCCAGCGCAATCAAACAGGGACCGGTATCGTCCAGCCAGCGGGAAAGACGGGCAGAAAGCCCGGGTGGGCAGCGCTCAGCCATGGTCAGGACAACAGGCGCACCGGTTGCCAGCAATCCCGCATTGCGAATCAAATGACCTGCGGCCAGCGTGGCCGCCAGATCAACACCACCAAACAGCGATGTGTCGTCGATGCTCGGATGCACCCGCCGCGACTGCGGCAGGGCGGCGGCCACCCGCTCGCGTACAGGGCTGGCGCGGCCGCGCAACCACAGGCCCTTCACGCCTGCAGGGTCTACCGCCAGCACCGCAAGGGCGGCCACGGCGCGTTGCCATGGGGTCAAAGCCTCGGTCACGGCAAGGTTTCGGCCAGAATGCGGGCCACACGGCTGCCCGATCCCGCCTCGTCCAGCGGGTCGCGGCGCAGGCGGTGTGACAAGGCGCTCGTCGCCACGGTTTTCAGATGGGCACGGGTGACGGTGGCAGCCCCTTCAAAGGCCGCCTGCGCCCGGGCGGCGCGTAACAGCGTCAACTCGCCGCGCAACCCGTCCGATCCCAAGGCGATGCACAGCGATGCGCAATCATGCAGCATTGCGCCTGGCGTTTTCAGCCCCGGCAGGGCTGCGCGGGCCGCCAGGATCGCCTTGCGCAGTGCCGTATCCTTGGCCCGCCATTTCTTCATGAAATCCGCGTTGTCGTTTTCATAGGCATCGCGGCGACGCATCACCTCGACGCGGGTTTCTACATCCCGCGGCGATACAACCTCGACGGAAAGGCCAAACCGGTCGAGCAATTGTGGGCGCAACTCGCCCTCCTCGGGGTTGCCAGACCCCACCAGCACGAAACGTGCAGCATGGCGGATCGAAAGGCCCTCACGTTCCACCACGTTTTCGCCCGACTGCGCCACGTCGAGCAGAAGGTCAACAATGTGATCCTCCAGCAGGTTCACCTCGTCGATATACAGATAGCCGCGATTGGCGCGGGCGAGCAGCCCTGGCTCGAATGCCTTTTCACCACGCGTCAAGGCGCGTTCAATGTCCAACGCGCCCACGACGCGGTCTTCGGTGGCACCCAGTGGCAGGTCGATCACCGGTGTGGGGCGCGTGATCATATGGGTCAGCTTCGCGCCCACCCAATCCGGCACATCCTTGGGCCGAGCCGAGTTTACGGGGCAACCCTCTACCGCCCTGATCTCGGGCAGCAGAGCGGCCAGCGCACGCACGGCCGTGGATTTGCCGGTGCCCCGATCGCCAAACACCAGAACACCACCGATTCCGGGATCGATCGCGGTCAGCACCATCGCCTGTTTCATCGCCTCTTGGCCGACGATGGCCGCGAATGGGAAAGGTTGGCTCATGCGGCGTCCTTTGTCGAAAGGGGGCTTTTGCCGCCCCATGTGCCCCAATCATCGAGGATGCGAAAGCGGGCGTAAAGCTCTTCGGAAAACCAGTTCTCGGCACGCACGGCCTGGATCGCCCGACCATGTGGGCCATTGCCACGGGCAAAGTTGGCCATGCTGGCTGCGTCGGGCGAGATCGAAAAGGTCACCTGATGCAGTAGGGGCACCTCTCCGATGCCAATCTTGAAAATCACATTCGGGTCGGCGCCGATCACCGCCGAGATGTCTGGCACACGGCGCCAGAAGCGCAGGAAGGTGCTTGCGCGCATCGTAGCGCGTGTCAGGGCAACGATCGGGCCGGTATGGGGCGTCGTGTTGGCGGCGGTAAATGGCTGAACGCCAGACCATGAGCCACGGGTCGAGGTCGGCTGCAGCAGAACCGTCCAGCTTTCGGCGGCGTGGCCACGCCAGCGGCGGTAAACCGGGGCGCTGTTGATCAGCCTGCGCGCGGTTGCCTCATCTGGCCAGGTTGCCAGAATGCCCCAGACAGCCGTGTTGGGGCGTGGGGTAAACCCCTCGCCCGTGCCAGATCCGCACAGCTTGTAAAATCCCACCTCGGGCATGCGCAGGAAGTCCAGGCGCGCCGCCCCCATTTGACCCAGCACCCACAACCGCGCCGGCAGCGCAGCGAATCGAAACAGGCTCAGACTGACGATGTTGATGGCGGCCCCCCGTGATTTTGTAAGACCATCTGTGGTTCTGTCAGATCATTCTGACAGTCTGTGCATAGATTTCAAAGCAGAAAGGGTAAAATTATGCAACAGAAAGGCAAGTATTGTAAATTAAACTGGACAGTATATCGTCATACCATGCTGACACAGAACCAGACTCAAAAGACTTTGCTGCCGCCCACATCGGGGGCAGATGCCATCGTGATAGGGGCCGGCCTTGGCGGGCTGGCTGCGGCCATGCGACTTGGGGCCAAAGGTTACAGGGTTACGGTGATCGACCGCCTGGACATGCCGGGTGGACGTGGATCGTCGATCACCCAAGGCGGCCACCGCTTTGATCTGGGGCCGACCATCGTGACGGTTCCCCAAAGCCTGCGCGAGTTGTGGGCCGATTGCGGTCGTGACTTTGACCGTGATGTCAATTTGCGCGCCTTGGACCCTTTTTACGAAATCCGGTTTCAAGACGGCTCGACATTCACCGCCCGCCAATCAGATGAGGCGATGCGGGCCGAGGTGGCGCGGCTGTCGCCCTCGGATCTGCCCGGCTATGACCGGTTTCTGCGCGACAGCGAGAAACGCTACTGGTTTGGCTTCGAGGATCTTGGCCGCCGCTCGATGCACCGGCTTGCCGACTTGATGAAGGTCTTGCCGACCTTTGCGCTGCTGCGGGCCGATAAGTCGGTTTATGCTCATGCCGCTTCGCGTGTTAAGGATGAGCGGCTGCGCTTTGCCCTGTCATTTCACCCATTGTTCATCGGGGGTGATCCGTTCCATGTGACCTCGATGTACATCCTAGTCAGTCATCTCGAGAAGGCGTTCGGTGTTCACTATGCCATGGGTGGCGTGGGTGCGATCGCTCTGGCGATGGCGGGCGTCATTGTCGCGCAGGGCGGGCAATTGCAGTTCAATGCCGAGGTGGATGAGATCTTGATTGAAGCCGGGCGCGCCAAAGGTGTGCGCCTGGCGGATGGACAAGTTGTTGCGGCAGATGTCGTCGTATCTAACGCGGATGCCGGTCACACCTATGACCGCCTTTTGCGCAACCACCACAAGTTCCGTTGGACCAAGGCCAAACTGGCCCGCAAACGCTGGTCCATGGGTCTGTTCGTCTGGTACTTCGGCACGATGGGCACCAAGCTGAAATGGCCCGATGTCGGGCATCACACCATCGTGGTCGGGCCGCGCTACAAGGACCACATTCGCGATATCTTTATCCATGGTCACCTTTCTGATGACATGAGCCTTTACGTGCACCGTCCGTCCGTCACAGACCCTACGGCAGCACCGCTAGGTGATGACACCTTTTATGCCCTGTCACCCGTGCCGCATCTTGGAATTGGTCGCACGGATTGGGGGGTGGAAGTAGAGCCCTACAGACAAAAGATGCAGAAGATGCTCGAAGATCGGCTGCTGCCCGGCCTTGGCGACCATTTGTCCGAGCAACTGGTGTTTACCCCCAACAGCTTTGAAAGCCGTTATCTTACCCCTTATGGCAGCGGTTTCTCGATCGAGCCGCGTATCCTGCAATCGGCCTGGTTTCGACCCCATAATGTGTCCGAGGAAGCCAAGGGTCTGTATCTGGTCGGTGCGGGTACACATCCTGGTGCCGGTCTGCCCGGCGTTATCGCCTCAGCCGAGGTTTTGGGCAAGTTGGTTCCCGACGCCCATCAGCACACGAAAACAAGGATGGCTGCAGAATGATCGACAGCGCTGATCTGGACCATTGCCGTGAGGCTATTCGAACCGGGTCGTTGTCGTTCCACGCCGCATCGAGGCTGTTGCCAAGTTCGGTACGCGACCCGGCACTTGCGCTTTATGCGTTCTGTCGATTGGCCGATGATGCGGTGGACGATACCGATGACAAGGCGCCGGCAGTACTGGCGCTGCGGGATCGGCTGGATCTGGTCTATGCTGGGCGCCCGCGCAATGCAGCTGCCGACCGAGCATTCGCAGCCGTTGTGCAAGACTTCGAGATGCCCCGGGCTTTGCCCGACGCTTTGCTGGAGGGGCTGGCTTGGGATGCCTTTGGCAGGCGGTATGACACCTTGGCGGACCTGCGCGCCTATTGCGCGCGGGTGGCCAGTGCCGTCGGCGCCATGATGTGCGTTTTGATGCGGGTGCGCGATGCGGATGCCTTGGCGCGGGCCTGTGATTTGGGTTTGGCTATGCAACTGACCAACATTGCCCGTGACGTGGGTGAGGATGCGCGTGCCGGACGTCTGTATCTGCCGCTGGTCTGGCTGGAGGAAGTGGGTCTTGATCCCGAGGCGTTTTTGCGAAACCCGGTTTCAGACAAACGCGTCAAACGTATGACACGCCAGCTAATCGACGAAGCGAACGCTCTGTATGCCAGATCAGAGGCCGGCATTGCTGCTTTGCCGATGACCTGCCGTCCGGGAATATTTGCGGCTCGGCATGTCTATGCCGGCATTGGTCATGCGGTTGGTCAACTGGGCTACGACAGCATCAATAGCAGGGCGCGCACGTCCGGTCGCCAAAAGCTGGGCTGGCTCGGGCTGTCCATGGCGCGGACTGCTGCAACGTTTGTTGTGCCGCGCTCGCCGGTGTTGCACGCATCACCGGTGGCCGAGGTGGCATTTCTTGTCGACGCTGCTGCGCGCAAACAGGTGCGTTTCAGCCGATCGGATGCCTTGTTTTCAGCCCTAGCGCAGTTGGAGGCAAGAGATCGCAGCAAACGGCCCTTGGATCGGGCAGAAGCCTAGCATAGCTTAGCGGTGAATGTTTGGAGGACCGCTATGGACTGGACCTTGTTCTTGACTTTCCTTGCTGCCTGCTGCGCTGCGGCTGCCTCAGGCGCGATGATCCAGCCAGATGAATGGTATGACCAATTGAATAAGCCCAACTGGACCCCGCCCCGTTGGGTTTTTCCAGTGGTTTGGACTAGCCTTTACATATTGATTGCACTGGCCGCGATGCGTTTGGCCCTAAGGGGTGACAGCGCACAGGCTTTGGCCCTTTGGTCAGTGCAGATTGCTCTGAACACCTTGTGGACACCGATCTACTTTGGTCTGCGACGGATTAGGGCGGCGATGGTTGTGATGGTTTGTCTATGGCTCGCAGTCGCAGCTTCGACTTGGACATTTTTTGGCGTCGATTTTCTCGCGGGCCTTTTGTTCCTGCCTTATCTCGTCTGGGTCTCGATTGCAGGGGTTTTGAATTATTCAGTGATCAGGCTTAACCCACAACAGGCTTAGGCCAGTTCGCCCGACGTGGAACCCGGATTGCCACCATCGCCTTGATCAGGGGCGAATGAAATCGGGTCAGGTCCAAAGCCTCGTGCACGCCTTGTACGGTCTCGCCGCCGATCTGGGTTTGCACAAGACAGCGGCTGTAGAACGGGGCCTCCAGCATAGCCATGGTCTGGCGTGGCGTGGCCCCCGAATCGCAGCGTGTTTCGCGTGAAATGCCCCAGGCCGTGCGCTTGAGTTTTGTCAGCGGTGGCGGTTCGATGATCTCAACTGCACCATCCGCGGCAACGTCCAGACCAAGTGCTAAAGTTGACCCATCGGCCCGGATTCCATCGTAAAAGCAGGTAGATCCCCCACTTGCGCGCGGAAAGCGCCCCCAAGTCCAGCGTCGAAAGTCGGCCTCAAGTGCAGCCGAGCCGAAATTGGCGTCGAAGTACCCGTGGCCAGTCCATGAATGACCTTGGGTCAGATCGACTTCGATCTTGGCCGAGGGTGCAAACGGCCGCCATATGTGGTTGCCATCGGGCGTCAGTTTCGCTTCAATTTCGGTGAGAGCCGTTGGGGTGAGGCGGATCTGCCCGCGCACCCTGCTGATCAAAGGCAATGCCGAGACTTCGTTGACGTCAATAACCAGTGTGCCATTTTGCCAGGCCATCCGACTGGGCCCGACCTGCAACGCGTCGCGACTTTGCCCCAAGGCAGCGCGACCCCGGTCGGTCATCGTGAAACGCCCGCCAGGTCCATAGGTGACCGCATTGATGCAGCAATGATTTGCCGGGTCACGCCGCCCTGACCATGCATACCACGGCGAAAACACCGATCCTATAAAGCCGATCACACTTACGGCGCGCGCCCCGTCCGCCGAGACGCCATCAATGTACCACCATGCGTACCCATTTGGCGCTACCGTGATGCTGAAGTCAGGTCGTTCAAGATCGCCGCGGCCGCATGCTTGCCGGACAATGCTGCCATCGGCACCCCTGCCCCCGGA
>JBAXXO010000081.1:0-12294 GCA_037127855.1 Alphaproteobacteria bacterium | reverse complement strand
TAATGTTGCGACTTGCGTCGGGTCAGGTGAACCTGATGGAACGCAACGCGCTCTAAACCGAATGAAATCAATGGATTGTGAGCCTATTGGCGAACTGGGTCGGACATTCTCTACAAGCTTTGGCCCACAGGTTGCCCTACCGCATGCCGCGGCACTTGGCGTGCGTCAAGCTACAGATCAAACGTGGCAAACACCGGCACATGATCGCTTGGCTGCTCCCAGCCACGTGAACCGCGCAGGATGCGGCTGGCATGGCTGGCGTTCACAATATCTGCCGTCGCCCAGATGTGATCCAGACGACGCCCCTTGTCCGCCATATCCCAATCGGCCGAGCGATACGACCACCAACTGTAAAGCAACCCCTGCGGAATATCCTTGCGGGTCACATCATTCCAGCCGCCGGCCTGCATGACATCGTTGAAATGCGCGACCTCGATCGGGGTATGGCTGACGATCTTCAGCAACTGCTTGTGGCTCCAGACATCATCCTCACGCGGGGCGATGTTCAGATCACCGACAAGGATGGCGCGTTCAGGGCGCGTGATGTGAAAATGGTCACGCATCTGGGTCAGGAAGTCCAGCTTTTGGCCGAACTTTTCATTCTGGACCCGGTCCGGGATGTCGCCACCCGCTGGGACATAACAGTTGTGGATGGTCACTCCATTGTCCAGTCGCGCCGCGACGTGGCGCGCATGACCAAGCGCCGCGAAATCCTGCTCGCCCATGTCTGTCAGCGGAAGTTTCGACAAGATCGCCACGCCGTTGTAACCCTTTTGTCCGCGCGCAACCATATGCCGATAGCCAAGCGCACGAAACTGTTCCACCGGGATCAGATCCACCGGGCTTTTGCATTCCTGCAAGCACAGGATGTCGGGCTGCTCTTCGATCATCAGTCGCGCCACCAACCCCTCGCGCAGACGAATCGAATTGATGTTCCAGGTGGCAAGGGTAAATGTCATCACGCGCTCCATCTGCAGACTGCCGAGCCTAGAGCGGGTTGCACCTGCTGATCAGTTTCAAGCGGTAAGTGCAGTCGCAAGATGTGAACTGCGACACTCTGGCCAAGATGTTATTCGTCGTCCTTGCTCAACAGGCCGAACTTGCGCAGCTTGACGTATAACGACTGTCGCGACAGGCCGAGCATCTCGGCTGCCGCGAGCCGGTTGTTGCGCGTCAGGTCCACCGCCGTTTGAATGCACATTTTTTCAACGACATCCGTGGTCTCGGCCACAATATCCTTCAGGGTCGATGATCCGACCAGTTCCATGACGCTGCGCATCCCCTCTTCACCCCCCGCAAAGCCCGGGCGGCGCAACACTTCGTTCGGACTGGCATCGCGCAAGATCAGCGCAAAGCCCTGCTTTGGGCGGTCGCCCAGATGCGTGGCCGAAATTTCGACCGCGATCTGGCCGTTGGATTCGTTCAGGATCTTGGTGGAATACATCCGCAGGTACCGCAATCGCCGCGCATTATCCAACATGACTTTCAGGTCCACCGAACCCCGCGACAGAAAATCCGCCAAGGACCGACCCCGCACGTTGGACAGATGCGTGCTGTCGGTCAGTTTCATGAAGGCATCGTTGCCAGAGGTGATGACACCATCCTGATCAAGGAACAGCATCGCATCGACACCCTCTTGAAACAGGCCGAGCAGATTCTCGTTCAGTTCGCTAAGGGCTGCATTGGACTGGTCAGGGATCTCCAGCCGACACAACATGAACCGTTCACCCGCCGCGCGAAACAGCTTTGGCACCACGCGCAATCGTCGCTGTGACCGCCGCGCAACCAGTTCAACCGGGCTGATCGAATCCGACGACGCGATGTTGGATAGGCTTTCAAGGAACTCGCCACGCCTGCGCCCCTCAAACTCTTGCGCGATCGCGGCACCAATCAAGTCGGACCGTGTACCACCCAGCAGGGTGGCCGCAGCGGCATTCAGGTCGGCGACCCTGCCGTTGTTCATCGTAAGCATGATCATCGCATCGCGGGTCGCTTCCATCAAGACCCGGTAGCGCGTATCCATTTCACGCTGCGCCTCATAGTCCCGCTCCAACGCGATTTGCGCCATGACCAGTTGCTGCTGCATTTCGGCAATGGGACGCATGTCACGGCCCAGCATCAGGACCGTCTTGTCCTTGCCGATGCAATGCATCGAATACCTGACCGGAAACTCCCACAGGGGCAGGCCACAATGGTTAACCTCAACTGCCAGCGATTTTGCGCCCGGCTTTGTGACGGCATCCAGCCGTCGGGCAAATTTCTCGCGACTATCTTCGATCACGATGGCGGAGAAATGCTGTCCGACCCAGTTGTCCAATTGTCCGAAGGCCGCATGATGTGGATTGACCATGACCGAGGCCACCCGGCCATCGGCTGTCACGAACAACGACAAATCACCTGCCATGGCAACGATCTCGGACAACTGGCCCGGATCGATCAGCGGCACGGACAGGGCGTCAAGAAAATGTTTGGTATCAGTATTCACCGTTTTCATCGCCATTTTTGCCGCTTACCCGTCTTGCCAGGCCAACGGTCTGTTACGCACGTCTCAACACACATGTGGCATCGAACTTGAGACCAATCCGCTCAAGAGCAGCACCGATGTCGTTGGAGGAAAAGTCAGCGCCAGTCAGTTCAGACAGATCGCCCATCATTGCCATGACCGCGCCACCCACGATCACCGGACAAGGATTGGTCGTCACACTCTTCAAGAACTGCACGGTTCTGCGCACGGCATCGAGCTTGTCCTTGGTCGAAACCGAGATCATGATTCCGTCGAACTGACGCCCGTCCATCAGGCTGCGCAATTCGGCCAAGGTCGGCGCAAGCCGCAGGCACACCGATACCCCATAGCGCCGCATTTGCCCCAAAGCGACCATCGGCCCCAAAGTGTGCTGTTCGCGGTCGGGCACGATCAGCAGCACCGTGCCATGCCCGGTATCGCCCGCTTGATCCGCAATCCAAGCCGTGCCGATTGCCCTGAGAAGACTTTGCATCCGCCCAACACCAAGTGCTACGTCTGTCCATGACATTTCGTCGTCTTCCCACGAAACCCCCATGCGACGCGCGGCTTCGGGAATGTAGATATCGGCCAGCGCCGAAAGGCTGATCCGCGAGCGCCGCAGTTCCGACAACACGTTCGCAAATGCATCCTTTGTTCCCGACAAGGATGCCGTGATCAGGCTTGACACAAGAGATTCGCGCAGCTCAGAAACAGTGCGAGCACTGCGATCCGCCAGCAACGAGACGACCTGCGACGCAAAGACAGACACCCCCGCCGCGTCCTTTGCTGACAAACGCGCGTCGTCTCGCGGCTGAATTCCCTGCATGCGACGGCCCCTCCTACCGGTGATCGGCACAACCAACCGATCAGTCTGTTGGCAACGCTGATTTCATCCTTGGGCAGAACTTTCCCCCAGGTCCGCCAAATTGTCAAAGAAAATTGACACATCCGGGCACATGTAGCAGGCATAGTCCATACATATATCTGTTTTTAATGTATATTCCGAAAATCTTTTGCAGCAGATTTTCAGCTTCTGGTAATTTTAGCGCAGATAGTGTCAATTCACGATGTGTAAGTTATAGTTGACACATTCAGAATCGGGGGGCTAGGATTGATCACAACCTTCCTGCCGCGAAAGACCCGCCATGTCGAAGAATCGTCCTGCGTCCAAGCCGAGGGCCCCCCTGTACACCCGCGAACAGCGCGTGCGGCGGGACTCGACAAAATGGACTTTGATTCAAGGGTTGCTCGCGCCGATCCAGTTTCTGGCGTTTGCCGTTTCGGTGGTCTTGGTCGTGCATTACCTGATGACGGGTACGGGCTATACTGCGGCGACGATTTCGATCTTGGTCAAGACCTTCTTGCTCTACACCATCATGGTAACGGGTGCGATTTGGGAGAAGGTCGTCTTTGGCCAGTACCTGCTGGCCCCTGCATTCTTTTGGGAGGATGTGTTTTCCTTTGTGGTCATCACACTGCACACCGCGTATCTCATCGCACTCTGGACCGGTGCCCTGTCTGCCAACGCGTTGATGCTGCTGGCTCTCGCCGCCTATGCGACCTACGCGATCAATGCAGCGCAGTTCATCTGGAAACTGCGCTTGGCCCGTCTGGACGTGGCCCGCGCTAACGAGACGCAGACGGATCCGACCACGCTGATATCTGCGGTTCAGGCATGAACGCCCCGGCTCCGTCACTCGGCTGCACCTCGACCCCGGTCTTGAAAGAACGCGGCCAGCGTGAAGTGTTTTGTGGCCTGACCGGGATCATCTGGCTGCACCGCAAGATGCAGGATGCGTTCTTTCTGGTTGTCGGCAGCCGCACTTGTGCCCACCTGCTGCAATCCGCCGCCGGTGTGATGATCTTTGCCGAACCTCGCTTTGGCACCGCGATCCTCGAGGAAAAAGACCTCGCCGGCCTTGCGGATGCGCAAACCGAGCTTGACCGCGAGGTTGACCGCCTGCTGGCACGCCGCCCCGACATCCGCCAACTGTTCCTCGTCGGCTCTTGCCCGTCCGAGGTCATAAAGCTTGACCTGCACCGCGCCGCCGAACGCATGAGCATCAAGCACGCGCCCCATGTCCGCGTCTTGAACTATTCTGGCTCCGGGATCGAAACCACCTTTACGCAGGGCGAGGATGCTTGCCTCGCCTCGATGGTTCCGACCCTTGACCACACCATGGACCGCCAGCTTCTGATCGTCGGCGCATTGCCCGATGTGGTCGAGGATCAGGCGCTTGCCCTGCTTGCCGCCATGGGCATCACCAGTATTCGCTGCTTGCCGGCCCGCCGCAGCAGTCAGGCCCCCGCGATTGGCCCGAACACCGTCTTTGCGCTTGTGCAACCTTTCCTGGGCGATACGCACGCCGCCCTGACCGGCCGCGGTGCCCGTCATATCGCAGCCCCTTTCCCGTTCGGGGCCGAGGGTACGACGCTGTGGTTGCAAGCCATTGCAACGGAATTCGGCGTTTCCCCCGAACGCTTTGCCGCAGCCACCGCCGCCCCCCGCGCCCGCGCTGAAAAGGCCGTGGCGGCGGTTGCCAAGACACTCGACGGAAAATCGGTTTTCTTCTTTCCCGACAGCCAGCTTGAGATTCCCCTCGCGCGGTTTCTGACCCGCGAATGCGGCATGACCGCGATCGAGGTTGGCACCCCGTTTCTGCACCGTGACCTGATGGAACCCGAACTGGCCCTGCTGCCCAGCGGACCGGCACTTTCGGAAGGTCAGGACGTCGATCTGCAACTGACTCGCGTCCGCGCCGCCCGCCCCGATCTGACAGTCTGCGGGTTGGGCTTGGCGAACCCGCTCGAGGCTGAGGGCCTGGCCACCAAATGGGCCATCGAACTGGTCTTCACCCCGGTTCATTTCTACGAACAAGCCGCTGATCTGGCGGCTTTGTTCGCGCGCCCCCTTCGTCGTCGTGCCCTGCTCGCTCCGCTGGCGCCAACTTTGGAGGCTGCCGAATGAAGCTGAGCCTTTGGACCTATGAAGGCCCGCCACATGTCGGTGCCATGCGCGTCGCAACGGCGATGAAGGGCCTGCATTATGTGCTGCACGCCCCGCAGGGCGACACCTATGCCGACCTGCTTTTCACCATGATTGAACGCCGCGACCATCGCCCGCCCGTGACCTACACCACCTTTCAGGCCCGCGACCTTGGCGGCGACACCGCCACCCTGTTCAAGACCGCCTGCGCCGACGCCGTGACCCGCTTCAAGCCCGAAGCCCTGATCGTCGGCGCATCCTGCACCGCCGAGCTTATTCAGGATGATCCTGCCGGTCTGGCGGGCAGCATGGACCTAGGCCTGCCGGTTATCCCGCTTGACCTGCCCAGCTATCAGCGCAAGGAAGGCTTCGGCACGGATGAGACCTTCCTGCAAATCGTCCGCCATCTGGCCAAACCCTGTGACCGCACCGAACAGATCACCGCCAATCTGATTGGTCCAACTGCCCTTGGCTTTCGTCACCGCGACGACATCACCGAACTGACCCGCCTGCTGGCCGAGATGGGCATAGGCGTCAACGTGGTCGCCCCCATGGGTGCCCGCCCCTCCGACATCGCCCGCCTGGGTGCTGCCCATTTCAACGTGGTGATGTATCCCGAACATGCCGAATCCGCCGCCCGTTGGTTGGAAAGCAACTTCAAGCAGCCGTTTACCAAAGTTGTCCCGATTGGCGTCGGCGCCACCCATGACTTCCTGGCCGAAGTGTCACGCCTGACCGGCCTGCCGGTCAAATCCGACAAATCGCGCCTGCGCCTGCCATGGTGGACCCGCAGCGTTGACAGCACCTACCTGACCGGCAAACGCGTGTTCATATTTGGCGACGGCACCCATGTCGCCTCTGCTGCGCGCATTGCCCGCGAAGAGATGGGGTTCGAGGTTGCGGGCTTTGGCTGTTTCAACCGGGAAATGGCCCGAAGCATCCGCGCACTGGCCAAGGACTACCGAGTCGAGGCGCTGATCTCGGACGACTATCTTGAGGTCGAGGCGACGATTGCCGCCCTGCAACCCGAATTGATCCTGGGCACGCAGATGGAACGGCATATCGGCAAGCGTCTGGGCATTCCCTGCGCAGTCATCTCCGCCCCGGTCCATGTTCAGGATTTCCCCGCCAGATATTCCCCCCAGATGGGTTGGGAAGGCGCAAACGTGATCTTTGACACTTGGGTCCACCCGCTGGTGATGGGCCTCGAGGAACACCTGCTGCACATGTTCCGCGATGATTTCGAGTTTCACGATGACGCCGGTGCCTCTCACCACGGGGCTGCGCACAAACCTCGTGAAACGGTCGCTGAGGCCGCGCCTGCGTCTGCCGCAACAGCGGACACTGTGCCAGCAGAGGCCGCCATCCTGATCGATCAAGCCCAGACTGCCGTGCCGACCGTCCAACCGTCAGGCGAGATTGTGTGGCTGACGGATGCCGAGGCCGAACTCAAGAAAATCCCCTTCTTTGTGCGCGGCAAGGCCCGACGCAACACCGAGAAATACGCGGAAACCAAAGGCGTCACCGCAATCTCGGTCGAAACCCTGTATGAGGCAAAGGCACATTATGCGCGCTGATACAAAATTGACGGGTACAAGGGTCGGATACAACATTGTCGTCGTCACGCTTGATCAACATGCTGCCGGCCCCGCTTCGCGCATATTGCCACGCCTGACGAAAGACTTCCCCGGCCTGAACATCACGATTCACGCCGCTGCGGAATGGGCCGAAAACCCTGCCGCTCTTGCCCGCTGCAAGCAAGCCTTGGAAACTTCAGATATCGTCGTGGCCAACCTGTTGTTCATCGAAGAACACATCACCGCCATTCTGCCCGACCTGACCCGCGCCCGTGACCGGGTTGATGCCTTCATCGGTATCATCGCAGACGGTGCCATCGTCAAGTTGACCAAGATGGGCGACCTTGACATGTCCAAGCCCGCTTCGGCGACCATGGCCATGCTGAAAAAGCTCAAGCCTTCCGCCAAGACGTCCGCCAATTCTGGCGAAAAACAGATGTCGATGCTGCGCAGTCTGCCGAAAGTCCTGCGCTGGATTCCGGGCAAGGCTCAGGATCTGCGCGCCTGGTTCTTGTCGATGCAATATTGGCTTGGCGGGTCGGACGACAATATCGAGCAGATGATCCGCTTTCTGCTGGGCCGCTACGCCTCGCGCAAGGACTGGCGCGGCACCGCATCCAAAGCGCCGGTCGATTACCCCGAAGTGGGCTTGTATCACCCCCGCCTTGACGCCCGCATCACCACGAACCTGTCCGACCTGCCCCGTCCTGCCGGTGCCAAGGTGACCGTCGGCCTGCTGCTGTTGCGCTCTTACGTCCTTGCCTCCGACACGGCGCATTACGACGCCGTGATTGCGGCCTTCGAGGCCAAGGGCATCGCCTGCATTCCCGCTTTTGCCGGTGGTCTCGACGGTCGCCCGGCGATCAACACCTATTTCAAGACCGCAGGGCGTCATGTCGATGCCATGGTCTCGCTTAGCGGTTTCTCGCTCGTCGGCGGCCCGGCCTACAATGACAGCCCCGCCGCTGTCGAGGCTTTGGCAGCACTCGACGTCCCCTATATCGCCGCCCACCCGCTGGAATTTCAAACCCTTGGCCAATGGGCCAATGCCGACACCGGTCTTGGGCCGATCGAGACCACGATGCTGATCGCCCTGCCCGAGATTGACGGTGCAACCAACCCCACAGTCTTTGCCGGCCGTCACGGGCTGGAAGGCTGCACCGGTTGCAGCCATATGTGCAAAGGCTCGGCCGACAGCCGCGCCATGTCGCCCTGCCATGAACGCATCACCTCATTGGCGGAAAAGACCCATCGCATGGCCCGCCTGCGCCAGATCCGCAATGCCGACAAAAAGGTGGGCATTGTTCTGTTCGGCTTTCCGCCCAATGCCGGCGCTGCCGGGACCGCCGCCTACCTTTCGGTGTTTGAAAGCCTTCACAACACCCTCAAAGCCATGAAGGCCGAGGGCTATACACTTGACGTCCCCGGATCGGTGGCCGACCTGCGCGAGGCGGTGCTGGGCGGCAATTCGAAAACTTACGGCCAGCCCGCCAATGTCGCCGCTTTTGTCGATGCAGACACCATCGTCCGCAACACTCCAATCTTGAACGTTATCGAATCCGTCTGGGGTCCAGCCCCCGGCAAGGTGCAATCGGATGGCCGCTCGGTCTTTGTGCTGGGCAAGCAATTGGGCAATGTATTCATTGGGCTACAGCCTACGTTCGGCTATGAAGGCGACCCGATGCGCCTGCTGTTCGAACGTGGCTTTGCCCCGACGCATGCCTTTGTCCAGTTCTACCTGTGGCTGCGCAACACCTATCAGGCCGACGTGTTCGTGCATTTCGGGATGCATGGCGCACTGGAATTCATGCCCGGCAAGCAGGCCGGTCCGGGTCCGCGCGACTGGCCCGACCGCCTGATCGGCGAAGTGCCGAACATCTACCTATACGCCGCCAATAACCCCTCCGAGGCATCGCTGGCCAAGCGTCGGTCGAACGCGATCACCATCACCCACCTGACCCCGCCACTTGCGCAAGCGGGTCTTTACAAGGGCCTGGTCGAGTTGAAGGAAAGCCTGACTCGCTGGCGGTCCATGGCCCCTGACGCACCCGAAAAGGCCGAGTTGGAGACCCTGATCGCCGAACAGGCGGCGACGGTCGACTTGGGTGGACAAAAGCCTGCGCAACTGTGGCTGAAACTGCTGGAGGCCGAGGCTGCGCTGATCCCCGACGGGTTGCACGTCCTGGGCAAACCGATGTCCGCCGCCGCCCGGGCCGATTACCTTGACCTTTTGCCGCCGATGGATGACATCCAGCGCGCCAAGATAGACAAGCAGTTGCAACAGGATACTGAAATCCCCGGCCTGTTGCGCGCCATGTCGGCCCGCTTCATCACCCCGGTCCCGGGTGGCGACCTGATCCGTTCGCCCCAGATCCTGCCGACCGGCCGCAACATCCACGCTTTTGACCCGTTCCGCATGCCGACCGAGTTTGCCCTGCGTGACGGGGCCGCACAGGCCGACAGGCTGCTGGCCGCTCACCCCAATCTGCCGCGCTCTGTCGCTTTGGTCTTGTGGGGAAGTGACAACATCAAATCTGACGGCGGCCCGATTGCACAGGCGCTTGCACTCATGGGGGCAAAACCCCGCTTTGACGCCTATGGCCGCTTGTGTGGTGCCGATCTGATCCCGCTGTCCCAGCTTGGGCGCCCACGCATCGACGTGTTGATGACCCTGTCCGGCATCTTCCGCGACCTTCTGCCGCTGCAAACCAAGATGCTGGCCGAGGCCGCCTACAAATGCGCCGTGGCCGACGAGCCCTTGTCGCAAAACTTCATCCGCGCGCATTCGCTGGCCTATGCCGAGCAGATGTCGACCGACATGGAAACGGCAGCCCTGCGGGTGTTTTCGAACGCAGAAGGCGCCTATGGGTCCAACGTAAATCAACTGGTCGACAGCTCGGCCTTTGGCGACGAGAACGAACTCGCCGACGCCTATGAGGCCCGCAAGTCATTTGCCTACGGGCTGAACGGCAAACCGGTCAAACAGGCCGCGCTGATGCAAAAGGCGCTGAAGAATGTCGATATGGCCTACCAGAACCTCGAATCGGTAGAATTGGGTGTCACCTCGGTCGACCATTACTTTGACACCTTGGGCGGTATTGCCCGGGCGGTGAAGCGTCAACGCGGCGTGGAAACCCCGGTCTATATCAGCGACCAGACCCGCGGCGCAGGCAAAATCCGGACCCTGCGGGACCAGATCGCGCTCGAAAGCCGCTCGCGCATGCTGAACCCGAAATTCTACGAGGGCCTGTTGAAACATGGGGCTGAGGGTGTACGCCAGATCGAGTCCCATGTGACCAACACGATGGGCTGGTCGGCCACCGCCGAGGCGGTCGATCCTTGGGTCTATCAGCGCCTGTCGGAAACCTTTGTGCTGGACGACGCCATGCGCAAGCGGATGGCCGCCCTGAACCCGCAAGCCAGTGCCCGGATGGCAAACCGCCTGATCGAGGCAACTGAGCGCAGCTACTGGACCCCGGACGCCGCCACCATGGCGGCATTGCAAGGGGCAGCCGACGAGCTGGAAGACCGACTGGAAGGGATTGCCGCTGAATGACAATCCTGCACCACCATTACCCAGACCCCGAAACCGGAGCCTCCGGCGGGGATGTTTATGAAAAGATGAAAGGGCCGAAAGCATGAGCCTGGATGTGATACCAAATCTGCGGGGACTGGACGGCGAAGGCTCGGTTCAAGTCCATCAGGACAATGATACCAGGATCGAGGGGGCCAAGGTTTTTTCGGTCTACGGCAAGGGCGGGATCGGCAAGTCGACCACCAGTTCAAACCTGTCGGCGGCGTTTTCGATGATGGGCAAACGGGTGTTGCAGATCGGCTGTGATCCCAAGCATGACAGCACATTCACCCTGACCGGTCGCTTGCAGGCCACGGTGATCGATATACTGAAGGATGTGGATTTTCACGCCGAAGAGTTGCGGCCCGAGGACTATGTTGCGACCGGCTTCAACGGCGTGAAATGCGTCGAGGCGGGGGGGCCGCCGGCAGGGACGGGATGCGGCGGTTATGTCGTGGGGCAGACCGTCAAGTTGCTGAAGCAGCATCACCTGCTGGACGATACCGACGTCGTGATCTTTGACGTGCTGGGCGATGTGGTGTGCGGGGGCTTTGCGGCACCGTTGCAGCATGCCGACCGTGCCGTGATCGTCACAGCCAATGACTTTGACAGCATCTATGCCATGAACCGGATCATCGCAGCCGTTCAGGCCAAATCCGGCAACTACAAGGTTCGGCTGGCAGGGTGTGTTGCCAACCGCAGCCGCGAAACCAACGAGGTGGACCGCTACTGCGAGCGCGTGGGGTTCAACCGCCTGGCCCACATGCCGGATATCGACGCCATCCGTCGCAGCCGTCTGAAAAAGAAGACCCTGTTCGAGATGGATGACAGCGAAGACATCGTGATGGCCCGCGCAGAATACATGAGGCTGGCCGATACTTTGTGGCGCTCTGTTGCCGGGGCCGGATCATCGCCCGCCCCGCTGCCCGACCGTGAGATCTTTGAATTGCTGGGATTTGACTGATGTCTGACTACACCTCGACGCTCGCGCGTGTGGAAGACTATTTCGACCGTTCTGCCACCAAGGTCTGGGAACGGCTTACGTCGGATGCGCCAGTGTCGCGTATCCGCCAGACCGTGCGCGAAGGGCGCGACCGCATGCGCGCCCTGATGCTGTCGCGAATGCCTGCCGACCTGCACGGCATGCGCGTGCTGGACGCCGGCTGTGGTGCGGGACAGATGACCGCAGAGATGGCGGCGCGCGGGGCTGACGTTGTTGCAGTCGATATCTCGCCCGCTTTGGTTGATATCGCGCGCAACCGCTTGCCCGCTGCACTGGCCCACAAGGTCACCTTTGCCAGCGGCGACATGACGGCCGATCATGGCCGATTTGACCATGTCGTGGCCATGGACAGCCTGATTTACTACAATACCCGGGACATTACAGCCGCCCTTCAGCGTCTGGGCGAGCGGACGGGCCAATCGGTGATCTTCACCGTCGCCCCGCGCACCGCCTTTTTGATGACCTTCTGGACCATGGGCAAGGTGTTCCCCCGTTCGGATCGCAGCCCGATCATGGTGCCGCATGCCTTTCATACCCTGAACGACGCCACCGAGACACGGCTGACCAAGGTGGCGCGTGTCTCGCGCGGCTTTTACATCTCGGAATGCCTGGAGTATCGTCCGTGATCGTCTTCAAATCCAAACATATCCA
>JBAXXO010000080.1:0-12307 GCA_037127855.1 Alphaproteobacteria bacterium | reverse complement strand
CTTCGGCCCCTCTGGGCATTTGCGCGCAATCGCCTGCCGGGCAGCGAATGCCAAGATGACCATCGCCTTGCCCCACCGCGTTATCCATCGCCGCCACTCCTGAAAACCGGAAACGACAGCTTCCGCTTCAAGGCCAGCTCAGCCACCGCAGCCGCAAGAAGGACGCCACACATGCCTTGACCCCAGCCTGACCCCCGGAACGTACCCCTCCGGTGGGTCAGTTCTCGATGCAAATCCCGGGTCAGTCTTGCGTGCAAATCAACACATATTGCCGAAGTTCGGATCCGTTCACGGCTCGGCTCACAATCACGTTAGAGCGAGTCGCGTTCAATCAGGTTCACCTGATTGAACGCGACTCGCAACATTACCAACGACTTGCCTGTCTTGGGTTGCACTCAATCTGAATCAGATTGAGTGCAACCCGCTCTAACAGTCTGGCCGGATCGCCTGCTGAAGATCCATCATGAACCATACCTTGCGCAACGGACCCCTTCATCCTTTGTCAACCGCCGAGGAAATCGCCTTTGCCAACCTCAACCCCGTTCGCACGCAGGATCGCATAGGCCGTGGTCATGTGAAAGAAAAAGTTCGGGATCGCAAAGCCACCGTAGTATTGCGGGGCCGAAAAGGTCAGCTCGCGCGGGCCGGCCTTGACCATGATCGTACGTGTTTCGGCACCCTCAAAGGCCGCATCCGGGATGGTCTGGATAAAGGCAATGGTCTTGGCGACACGCTCTTTCAACTCGGCCAGCGTGGTTTCGGTGTCGGCAAAATTCGGTACCTCAGTGTCGGAAAGACGGGCGCAGGCGCCCTTGGCATGGTCACAGGCGATGGTGATCTGCCGCCACAGGGGCAGCATGTCGGCAATCAGGCGCAGATTGGGGATGACATCGGGCTTGAGCTTTTTAGCCTCGGCAAAGGCCTCGGCCTTGTCGAGGATTTTCGACAGCGCGGTCAGGGAATGCACGAATGAGGGAACGGGCGTCAGCATGGGATCCTCCGGGGTTTGCCTGCCGCACCAAAAGCGGGATTGGGGGGGAAATGCAAGAGGTCAATGTTGCGGGTCAATCCGGGCGGGTAAAGAACGCCCAGGCATTGGCGGCCAGAACCGGGCCGACATCATACAGCCAGTGGCCGTGATCCGGGATCACGGCCAGATCAACCCTGTGCCCGGCCTTGGCAAGGCTGGCTGCCGACTGGCGCACGGCGGTCAGATCGAACAGGGGGTCTTGATCACCGATCTGGATCAACAGGGGTATCGCGGCGTTCCGGGCAAGCGGCGTGCAACCGGGCAAGCTGCCCGCGTGCACCGCCACGGCACCCCAAGGCCCGGCAGTGCAGGCGGCCAGATACAGCGCAAACCGCGCCCCGGCGGAATGACCATACAGATAGACGCGCTGCCGATCAAAGGGCTGATCCGCCCCGGCCGCATCCAGAACGGCGTTCAGAAAGGCTGGCCCGTCCTCGGCCGGGTTCCAGAGCCTCGGGTCCAGCGCATCGGGGGCGATCAACACCGCCTGCGTCCCTATGGCCTGCCACATCTCCAGCATGGCGCGTCCATCCCGGCCCGACCCATGCAGCAGCACAATGGCGGGGGTCAGGGCGTCCGTGCGGGCGACAGGCGCAGACAGCCGCCACCAGACGCGAGACTTGCCGCCATGGGCGATTTCTGCGCGCAGAAACTCACCCTGGGGCGTGTAATTGGGGTTGGGATCGGGGTCGCCCCCGGAAAGATCGGGCCGCAGGGTTTCGGTGACTATCCCCGGTGCCGGGGCCGGGGTGACCAGGTTGATCAGCCGCGCCAGCCCGTCACTCGGGCCGGGTTGCTGGGCCAGGGTAAGGCCCAGGGCAACCACGGCCAAAATGGCAAGCCAGCGGACCAACCGGGCCATCATACCCCCAGACACCAGCGCATCACGGCCTTCTGCGCATGCAGGCGGTTTTCGGCCTCGTCGAACACCACGGAATGCGGGCCGTCCATCACCGCCGATGTCACCTCATCGTTGCGATGCGCGGGCAGGCAATGCATGAACAGGGCGTCCTTTTTCGCGCGGGCCATCAGGGCATCGTTCACCTGATAGGGCGACAACTGGTTGTGCCGTCGCTCCTTGGCGCTTTCGGGGTCGTGCATTGACACCCAGGTGTCGGTGACCACCAGATCGGCCCCGGCGACGGCCAGATCGGGGTTGCGTTCGATCAGCACTTGGCTGCCCTTGTCACGGGCGAAACGGATGAACTTGTCCTCGGGGTCCAAGGGTTCCGGCCCGGTAAAGGTGAAGTCAAACCCGAACTGCCCCGCCGCATGGATAAAGGACGCGCAGACATTGTTGCCATCCCCCGCCCAGACCACCTTGCGCCCGGCGATGGGGCCGCGATGCTCCTCATAGGTCATCACATCGGCCATGATCTGGCAGGGATGGGTGCGGTTGGTCAGGCCGTTGATCACCGGGACGGTGGCATGTTCGGCCATCTCCAGCAACGTGGCCTCTTCATAGGTGCGGATCATGATCAGATCGACATAGCGCGACAGAACGCGCGCCGTGTCTGCGATCGTTTCGCCATGGCCAAGCTGCATTTCCTTGCCCGACAGCACCATGGTCTGCCCGCCCATCTGCCGCACACCGACGTCAAATGACACCCGGGTTCGGGTTGAGGGTTTTTCAAAGATCAGCGCGACCATGCGGCCCGCGAGCGGCGTGGCATCATCCAATTCGCCCTTGGGGCGGCCCAAACGGGCGGTTTTCATGGCCTGCGCGTTGTTGATCATGGACCGCAGATCGGTCGCTTCGGTTTTGTGGATGTCGAGGAAGTGCTTCATCGGAGTCTCTTTGCAACGGAGGTGCTGGGGCCAGCCCCCGGACCCCCAGGAAATTCAAGCCAAACTGAAAGGGTCAAAGCGCATGACCAGTGTCATGTCGCCGTCACCATCGGCGCGTTGCGCCACGTCGCGAAAGCCCGCTCGTCGGTAGGCCCGTACGGCACGTGCATTCTCGGGGTCGGGGTCGATCACGACCTCGGGCGCACCCTTGCCCAGCAAGTGCCGGGCAGAAAGGCGGACCATGGCGGAGCCGTGACCCTGCCCGATCATGTCCGGCGGGCCGACAAAGCAGTCAATCGCCACCGTGCCGGTTGGAAAATCGGCCAGATGCGGGGCACCGGGAGGCCAGGCATGGACCGGATAGCTTTGCAGGTAGCCAAAGGGCCGGGCGTCCGCGAAGGCGATCTGCTGATCCATCAGCGGCTCGGCCAGATCTTCGATCACCCCCGCCAGTTGTTCGGCGGGGCCAACCCACCAGTCCTGGACATGCGGCATGGCCAGCCATATGGCCACCATCGGAAGGTCGGCCTCGGTCATGGCTTGCAGCGTAGAGTCAACCGGCATGGTCCACCGCCTGCGCCACCCGAGCGAGCCTGGCCAAAGCCTCGGTGATATCGGCGTCGGGGATGTTCAGCGCGGGCAGCAGGCGGATCACATTGTCAGCGGCGGGCACCGTCAGCAGGTGTTCGGCATAGGCTGCCTTGACGATGTCGGTATTGGGTGCCTGGCATTTCAGGCCCAGGATCAGCCCCTGTCCCCGCACGCCCTGAAACACCGCCGGATGTGCCGCGACCAGCCCCTCCAGCCCCTGACGAAACCGCGCACCCTTGGCGGCGACCTGATCCAGGAAATCCTGTGCGCTGACGATCTGCATCACCTTGGCACCGACCGCACAGGCAAGCGGGTTACCGCCATAGGTCGAACCGTGGCTGCCCGCCACCATGCCGCAGGCGGCAGCCTCGGTCGCAAGCACCGCCCCCAAGGGAAACCCACCACCGATTCCCTTGGCGACCATCATGATATCCGGGCTGACGCCCGCCCATTCATGGGCAAACAGACGACCCGTCCGGCCCATGCCGCATTGCACCTCATCAAAGATCAGCAGGGTGCCGGTGCTGTCGCACAGATCGCGCAGGCCTTTCAGGCATTGGTCTGGCACCACCCGGATGCCACCTTCGCCCTGAATTGGCTCGATCATGACGGCGCAGGTTTGATCGGTGATCGCGGCCCGCAGCGCATCATGGTCACCCCAAGCCAGTTGCGTGAAGCCCGGCATCAGCGGACCAAAGCCCTTGACCATCTTTTCCGATCCCGCCGCCGCGATTGCCCCGGTCGAGCGGCCATGAAATGCACCCTCAAAGGTGATGATCTGCGTCCGCTGGGGCTGACCCTTGGTCGTGTGGTACTTGCGCGCCATCTTGATCGCCAGTTCCGCCGCCTCGGTGCCCGAATTGGTGAAGAACACCGTGTCGGCAAAGGTCGCCTCGACCAGCATGTCCGCCAGCCGTTCCTGTTCTGGGATGCGGTAAAGGTTTGACACGTGCCACAACCGGCCCGCCTGTTCCGTCAGCACGGCCACCAGATCGGGATTGGCATGGCCCAGCGCATTGACCGCAATGCCACCGCCCAAATCCAGAAAGCGGCTGCCATCCTCTGCCGTAAGCCAAGACCCCTCACCCTTTACAAAGGCGAGCGGCGCACGGTTGTAGGTCGGCAATACAGAAGAGATCATCGTGTTGGTCCTTTGGTCAGGATAAGAGGCGTGCCAAAGACAGGCGTAAAGGTCAACGTTTTTCAGGGCTTTTCAGCATGGAGGACGCGATTTCAGCCAAAAGGCTGCCATGAGTCTACCCCATCAGGCCAAGGGTCAGTTGCAACCCGTGATGCGATAGGCCCATGCCGCAGCCGGTGAGGCACAACAACCCGCTGGCAGGGACGTCGGGTGGCGGCTGGAGTTGGACCGGTCGCCCGGCACCCCTGTCGCCCGACACCGCCGAGAATCCTACCTTCCCAGAACCCTGATCCGCCCCTCGACCGCTGGCGTCACCGTCCCGATTTTTTCGACATAGGCCATCACATCATTGGCCACCAGCGCACCGGCCCCGGTGTCATTGATCATGCGGCCGCCGCCCAAGGCCGCATAACCATCGCCGCCGCCGAGGATAAAGTCGTTGATGGCCACCGTGTACAATCGGGCAGCTTCCAAAGGTGCGCCGGCCACCAGCACTTCGGACACCCGCTTGCCGGGCTCTGCCGAAGGGTCATAGACAAAACTCAGACCTGACACCTGCGCGAACCGGCCCGCGCCCTTGTCCACCTGACTGACCGCATTCTCCAGCGCCTCCAGCACCTGACTGCCGGGCAATTCGGTCAGCTTGGTGACATTCCCAAATGGCAGTTCGGTCAGAATGTCGCGACGGGTGATCTTGGCACCGACATCATAGGTTCGGTCGGCCCGGATACCACCACCATTCATCAGGGCGATATCGGCGCCGGTGGCTGCCCGCATCGCATCGGCGATCAGATTTCCCATGCTGCTTTCTTGTCCGCGCACGATATTGCGGCGGCTGTCCATGGGCGTCCCGGCGGTGCCGATCTGCACATTCAAGGTCTCATCCAAATGCTTTTCATAGGCGTCGACCCGGCTTTGCGTCTCTGGGTCCGCAGTCACCATCGTCGTGTCGATGAAGCGAAAGGCTGGCGTCCACTTCACGACCCGTTTGCCGTCTTTTTCAGTGATATCAACCATCAGATCCAGCGGCGACAGCAACCGCGCGTCCACCGAGGTTTCGACATAGGCCGTGATCCCATCGTAAGAGGTGCCGTAGGAATGGTCATCGCCCGACAAGACCACATCAAACGCCCGCGAGCGGACCAGTTTCAGGTCATTGTAGACATCAGTCTGTACAACCCCCACGACCAGATCGGCCCCGTCCTTGCGCGCCTGTCTGGCCGCCGCGATTCCCGTCTCGACCGTGTCGCCAAACACCAGATCGCCGGTCGAGGACACTTGCGCGCTGGTGTCCTGCGCCACGGGGATCAGCGCGATCCTGACACCGGCGATTTCTTTGACCATGACGCCGCCCAGTCCGGCGACCGGCGCGCCATCCTTGTGGCTGATATTGACGGCCGCCCAAGGATAGGCCGAGGCCTTCATCTTCGCATAGAAATTTTCGGGTCCGAAATCGAATTCGTGGTTGCCGGGGACGGCCAGATCGAATGGAACCAGATTGGTCAGATCAATCGTGTTCTGGCCCTTGTCAAAGCCCGACAGCAGGCTGGGCGACAACATGTCGCCGTCGAACAGATACAACATGTTGGGGTTGGCCGCCCGCTCTGCCCGCGCGACCGCGTTCAGCTTGGCAAAACCGCCCTGTGCGCCCGCGCCCGCGAAGTTGTAGACATCGCCCACACCCAGCAGCGTGATCTTGACAGGCTCGGCCAGCGCCGGTGCCGCCGTCGCCAAAAGTATGACAAGAGCCTTCGAAACGGACATGATACGATTCCCCTTATGGTTGTGCGTGCATTGTGCTCTGGGCAGTCTAATCTGTCAAAGCCAGCCTTTTGATGACAGTGCGCCGCGTAACGTCATTCGCCTTTTCAAGCGCATTGACCGGCACGCCCGCTTAGGGCATCAAATCACGGCAAAGCAATCCGCGATGACCTTGGCCACAGCGCCGGATCATCACAGCCGCCCGCTCTTCGCCGCCTTCAAGGGCAAAGGTCCAACATGCTGATCTACAAGATTTTTCGCCGCGCCGAATGGATGACACTGCGCGAGACGGGACAGACCGTCGGTGCGCAGATCGACGTTCAGGACGGTTATGTGCATTTCTCGACCGCAGCGCAGGTCGCTGAAACCGCCGCAAAGTACTTTGCCTTGGAAAGCGATCTGGTGCTGCTGGCGTTGGACAGCAGTCGCCTTGGGCCTGACTTGCGCTGGGAGCCTTCGCGTGGCGGTGCCTTGTTCCCGCACCTTTACCGCACCCTCAGGCTGGATGACATCTTGTGGGACAAATCCCTGCCTTTGGGTGCCACCGGCCACATCTTCCCCGAGGGCGTGTTTTGACCCTGTACGAAGCGGCCGGCCTGCGGCTGTTGCACCTGTTCGATCCCGAAACTGCCCACGGACTGTCGTTGCGTGCCCTGCAGGCGGGCCTTGTGCCCCTGCCCGGCCCCTATACCTCGCCCAGGCTGCAGACCGACCTTGCCGGACTGTCCTTGCTGAACCCCATCGGCCTTGCCGCAGGCTATGACAAGAACGGTACCGCCATCGAACCCTTGTCGCGCGCTGGTTTCGGTTTCGTCGAGGTCGGTGCCGCAACGCCCCGTGCCCAGCCCGGCAACCCGCGCCCGCGGCTGTTTCGCCTGACCGAGGACGGCGCGGCCATCAACCGCTTTGGCTTCAACAACGACGGCGCGTCGGTGATCGCATCGCGCCTGCGTCTGCGCAAAAGGGGCAAGGTCCCGGTCGGCCTGAACCTTGGGGCGAACAAGGACAGCCGCGACCGTGCCAAGGATTTTACGCAGGTTCTGGCACAATGCGGACCCTATGTCGATTTTGCCACCGTCAACGTGTCATCGCCCAACACCGAACGCTTGCGCGATTTGCAAGGCCGTGCGGCACTGACGGCCCTGCTGGTGGACGTGGTTGAAACCAACCGCGCCTTGGCAAAACCAGTGCCGGTCTTTCTGAAGATTGCCCCGGATCTGGCCGAGACTGAAATTGCCGAAATCGCCGAAACGGCGCTGGAAACCGGCCTGTCCGGCATTATCGCCACGAACACCACATTGGACCGCAAAGGTTTGAAATCTGCAAGTCGTGACGAGAAGGGCGGCTTGTCGGGTTCGCCATTGTTCGAAAAGTCTACGCGTGTGCTAGCCCAACTGTCCCACCTGACGGCTGGAAAGATCCCCTTGATCGGTGTCGGCGGCGTCTGTACTGCCCAGGATGCCTATGCCAAGATCCGGGCCGGAGCCAGTGCCGTGCAGTTCTATACTGCGATGGTCTATCAGGGACTGTCACTCGCGGCCCGGATGGCACGGGATCTGGATGCTCTGCTGCAACAGGACGGTTTTGCCAATGTCAGTCACGCGACAGGTACGGGCCGTGACATCTGGCTTTAGAGCGCGTTGCGTCGGGTCAGGTTCACCTGACCCAACGCAACGCGCAACATTCTGAGTGGCTTGCCTGTCTTGGATTGCACTCAATCTGAATCAGATTGGGTGCCCCCCCCTAGAACGCCTTGAAGGTCATCGTGGTCAAGGTTCGTACGATGCCCGGAATGTCGAACAGCTTGTCCGACAGATAATGCCCGACATCGGCCTCATCAGGGATATAGACCTTGGCAATCAGATCATATTCCCCGCTGGTCGAATACAATTCGCTGACCACTTCACGGTCATAGATCGCATCCGCCACTTCATAGGTCTTGCCCGGAATGCAGCGAAACTGAACGAAAACGCAAACCATCCGACATCTCCTTTTCGACCACCCTAATCCGCTGGCCCATTGTCGTGCAAGGCCAGCCCCTGTTCTTGCAAAGCCAGAATAGGGGTCGCCTTCAAGTCTGCAATCGTCAGCGCCCGTTTTGGCAGCGCCAGCCGGTTGCGCACCACCCAATGCAGCCGCTTTTCCGCCCGCGTGATCGCGACATAGGCCAACCGCTTCCACAGCGGCATTCCCGCCTCACTGCGCCCGGCCTGTGCTGCGGCATAAAGATCGGGTGCAAAGACCTGCACATCCTCCCACTGGCTGCCCTGTGCCTTGTGGATCGTCACCGCCGCCCCATGCAAAAACGCCGCTCCCATCCTTGCGGCGCTGGGAATGAACGGCTCTTCTTCATCCGGGCGTTCGATCTTGATGATTGCCGCCGCCGAAACCTGCGGATCTTCGGCCCCCACCACATGAATGCGCGCAAAACCGTCGCGCTGCCCCGGCCCCAGATAGATGACCTGTGCTCCTTTGATCAGGCCCCGCGCCTCGAGATCAATTCGCTTCTTGCGGTGTTTCAACGGCAACTCGATCCCGTCGCAAATCAGCGGCTCGCCCGGCATCAGCGCATCCTGCGGCGCGCCATGCGCCGCCCGAAATGCCGTGATCAGCTTGATCCGTGTCACATTGCGCCACACCAGCGCGGGGCTGCGCGCCATCAGGTCGCTGTCCACCCGCTCGGCCCAGATGACCCGGTCATCACGGCGCGAGGCGGCCTGCACCATCGCTTCGAACGCCTCAAACCCCAGGGCAGGATCGCCCAAGGCATGGGCAAGGTCCAGAATCGGATTGTCCTGCGTTTGTCGGTGGATACGGTGCAGAATCAACCGCCGGCTTTCAGCCAGCTTGTCAAACACCATCGCCCCCGAGTTCCCGACGGGAGCCAGTTGCGCAGGATCGCCGAACACTATCAAAGTTGGAAAAATCTCGCGCAGGTCTTCCATCTGGCGTTCGTCCAACATGCTGCTTTCGTCGACAAAACCGACATCCAGCGCCTCTTCGCGCCGCTTCCAGCCCTGGATGAAATCCGACCCCCGCAGGCCCGCCGCCGCCAAGGCGCCCGGTATCGACGCCACCGTCTGGTAAAACGCATGTGCCCGGTCCAGCGCCAGTTCTGTCAACCCCTCGACCGCCGGCCGGGCGGCCTGCCCCGACAGCCATTCGGCAATCTTTTCATATTGCGGATCATAAACCGGCGTGTACAAGATCCGGTGGATCGTCGTTGCGGGCACCCCGCGCAACCGCAGCACCGAGGCCGCCTTGTTGGTTGGCGCCAGGACCGCCAAGGTCCGCCGCTCCTTGCGTCTGCGCCCCTCATAATCACCTGAGATCACGTCAACGCCAGCCGCCTTCATGCTCCGGTACAGGCTGGCCAGCAGCATCGTCTTGCCCGACCCGGCCTTGCCAACGACTGCCAGCACCGAGGCCTTGCGCTCGCTGCGCGGCAGCAGGCCCGACCCGGCGAGGTCAATCCCCATCGTCAACAACTCACCCGAGACCCGGTCATAAGCCTCGGCCTGATCGTCAGAAAAGATCACCACGTCCTGCGTCATTCGCCGGACCATAGGCGACAGCCCGTCCCGTTGCCAGACCCGTCAAAGGTCCGCCCGGGTCATGAACCCCGTCAATGCGCTAACCCGTCATCTGGCAATTTGGCCTCACCGGCCGCGATCGGTGGCACGATTTCCTCGGTTGCGATCTGAAGCGCCTCGTCGACCGCCGACGCAAGACGCGTCAAATCATTGGACAAGGCATAGGCCTTCAGATCCAACAGCACATCAAATACCCAGTCATGACCCATGAAACCCCCAAAGTGCAATAGCCTCGCAGGATGCGACGGCATAGCTCTGACACGTCTGGGATCGCGCTAAGATTGCAATCCGATTACCAGTGTGCAATCCCAATCTTTCTCAAATATTCTTAAAGTGCTATGATTTCAAGGAAGACAGGCGAGCCATGCACCAAGCCCGCCGCAGTTTATCCAGACTGCCCAAGTTTCGTCACCAGGTCGCTGTCAGAGCAGCACCGGCGCTTCCATCCGTTGCAGAATAGAGGCGGCGTAAAAGTCCAAGATGGGTTGCGCCCCAGCCATGGGCAGAAAATCAGCGCCGATCAGATGACGGCTCCGCAACACATCCAGCCCCTCGCGCACCGTCGCTTCATCACCCTGCGGGGCCAGTTTCAACACTGCACCGCGCTGCAACAGTGCCGTTTGCAGTTCCTGCACCGCGACAGTCAGTGCGGCGAAATCACGCGGTCCCTGCCGTAAAGCCGTTGCGACCAAGGGAACGGGCACCACGGGCACCACCGCCTCGATCGCCGCCATCAGATGACGGCCCAGCAGTTCGGACGAGGCGGCGGGATTCTCGGCCATGAATCCCCGCAGCGACACGGGTGAACCAAAGCTTGCTGCGGCGGTACCGAACCCCTTGAAGCGCCCCAGCCCGATCCGTAGCGCCACCTGCAAAATGCCGACCAGAACTGCGAAAGGACGCATCCGAAACCGCCGCGTCCCCTCGGCCCCGGCCTTGATCAGCACCTGATCTTCCAACACCCGGTCATAGGCCAGCCCGACCGGCACAAAAACCACATCTCGCCCGCCCGTATGCCCGGCCATGATATAGCTCAACAAACCCAATCGCGCAGCGCCCGTCCGTCCGCTCACGCTCAACCCGCCTTCGGGAAATATCGCCTGGGTGATGCCCTCGGCAGTGGTCATCTGGACATAACGCGCCAGCACGCGCCGATACAGCACGCTGCCGCTGCTGCGCCGAATGAAATAGGCACCCATCGCCCGGACTATCCCCGACAAAGGCCAGACCCGCGCCCATTCTCCCACGGCATAGGACAGGCTGGCACGGCGGGCCACCAGCCACGTCACCAGCACATAATCCATGTTCGAACGGTGATTGATCACAAAAACCAGCGCCGCCTGGGGGTCAATTCCCCGCAGCGCGTCATCCGGCTTGCCAAAGCGCACCCGGTACAGCGCGCGGCTCAGTCCCCGCGCCAGACGAATCGCCACCCCGAAATACAGCGTGGCAGAAAAGCCCGGCACAATCTCGCGCGCAAATCGGCGGGCCTGTTCAAAGACGACCGGCACAGGCTGCCCCGTCTCGGCGGCATAGTCGGCCACAGCCTCCATCACCGTCGCGTCATAGATCAGGCGCGCAATCCGGTCCTGCCGCTCGGCCAGTTTGAACAGGTCAATCGGCCGGTCCAGCCTTTGATTCAAGCGTGCCACAGCCCGTTCTGCCCGTGCCCGAAAAAACCAGCGCACCGAGGGCAGCAAGAAGTTCGACGCGAACGATACCGCCGCAAATGCGATGATCAGCACAAACAGCCACAGCGGCAGGGCAACGGTCTGTGTCATTGCAGAACTCCGTCCCGCCTTATGCGCCGCGACAAGGTGTGCGACCACTGTTCAGGGTCACCCGGCCGATTGAAGCACCGGCTCAATTCCAGGTGAAATCGCCAACCCTGCGCAGATCGACGCGACGCTCTTCCGCCGAGGTGCCATCCTCAAATTCGATACGGAAATCGAACCTGCATTGGTTGTGCTTGGTGTCATGTTTCATGGCCATTTTGGTGCCATTCGGCGGTGTCGAACTGGCCGTGACGTCCTTGCCCCAGCGGATCAACCCAGAATTCGTGCCGTAAAGGCGGCAAGTCGTATCACCCGGGTTGTTGTGGACGTTCATCTCACGGTCCTCAGCCTCGGCGGCCATTGCCGTGGTCAAAAGCGGCGCAAATGTGGCCGGCAATTTCAGGGCTCTCAAGAACACGGGGCGTCTCCTTAGCTCAATCCCTATGTGCCATGCTTACGAACCATGCGTTACAATTCAAGCCTAAACTGGGCTCAGGACTCATAACCAGAACAAGACGATTGCTGCCAGCACGCATGCGGACAGGAAAATGTTGAACCGCGCCGGGTTTTCCAGGAACGTGTCAACGACTTTGAGACAGTTGGTTTTTGAGTTTAGGCTTGGGCTGGC
>JBAXXO010000079.1:0-12600 GCA_037127855.1 Alphaproteobacteria bacterium | reverse complement strand
AACAACAAAAACAAAATCGTCTGAAACACATTCCCCCACACCGCCCCACGCATCGCCTTCGTCGCCACCAATTCCATCACCCAAGGCGAGCAGGTCGCCCAACTCTGGCCCCTGCTGTTCGACCGCTACCACCTCGAAATCTCCTTCGCCCACCGCACCTTTGAATGGGGCTCCGACGCGCGCGGCAAAGCCCATGTCCACGTCGTCATCATCGGCCTGACCCGCCGTGACGACACCCCCACCACCCGCCGCCTGTTTTCCTACCCCAAGATCAACGCCGACCCCGTCGAAACCCAACACCGCGCCATCTCCCCCTATCTGTTCGATGCAGGTGGCCTGAAAGACCCGCACACCATGGTCAAGGAGGAGCCGCGTCCCCTCAACGGCATGTCCAAGATCGTCATCGGCTCCAAACCCATCGACGGCGGGCACTACATCTTTTCCCCGCAAGAAATGCGCGCCTTCGTCGCCGTAGAACCCGGCGCGGAAAAGTTCTTCCATCCCTTCGTCGGCAGTAAAGAGTTTCTGCAAGGTGGCGAACGTTTCATCCTCTATCTGGGCGCGGCGTCGCCCACCGACCTAAGCCCCCTCCGCAAAGTGCGCGAGGTGATTGCCAATGTCCGGGCCTACCGCCTTGGCGAAATTCCAGCCAAGGGCAAGACGCGTGGCGATGATGACGCCGAACCCGGCCTGTCATCCTTGCAACTTGCCAACACGCCGACCCGCTTTCACGTCACCGTTGTTCCAGACGGCAACTTTCTTGTTTTGCCATCAGTTAGCTCAGAGCGTCGAGACTATGCCCCTTTTGGCTGGCTTTCCCCTCCGACAATCCCGAGCAATCTTGTTCAAATCGTTATGGACGCCACCCTCACCGACTTCGCCCTCCTGACCTCCGCCATGCACATGTCATGGCTGCGCCACATCGGCGGGCGGCTGAAAAGCGACTACCGCTATTCCATTGGCCTCGTGTACAACACCTTCCCTCTCCCCCCGGCCACCGCCAACCTCACCAAACTCGACCCCCTCGCGGCAGCCGTCCTAGACGCCCGCGCCGCCCATCCCGGTGCCACCCTCGCCACCCTCTACGACCCCGACCTGATGCCGCCCAACCTGCGCGCTGCGCACACCGCCCTTGACCGCGCCGTCGACCGTCTCTACCGCCCCGCCGGTTTTGCGTCCGACCGTGAACGCGTGGAACACCTCTTCGCGCTTTACGAAACCATGGTCGCCCCCCTGCTCGCCAAACCCAAAAAACGCAGGTCGGGGCCCGCTCCAACGGCCCGTTAACCGCGGCCCCCGCCCTACATTCCCGTGTAGCGGCAGTGTAGGCCGGATGTAGGTGCTTTGTAGGTCGCTAACCTTTCGGTAAGTTTTTGCCAATTAACCCTGCGATCTCAACCCCTTGGCCTGTCGCAACACCCCTATGCCAACCCCCTTGATAATCCATGGGAATCAGCTAACTTCACCCTCCCCAAGCGGGGCGATTTTAGGGGCCAAAGCCATGAAACTCAGCATCGAACGCGCAACCCTGCTCAAGGCGCTGGGCCAGGCCCAATCCGTGGTCGAACGCCGCAACACGATCCCGATTCTGGCCAATGTGCTGATCGAGGCCGAGGGAAATCAGGTCTCTCTGCGCGCCACCGATCTGGATATCGAGGTGGTTGACCGCGTCCCAGCGATGGTAGAGCGGGCAGGTTCCACCACCGTATCTGCCGTCATGCTGCATGAAATCGTGCGCAAACTGCCCGACGGCGCGCTGGTCTCGCTGACCGCCGACGCGGCCTCTGGCCGCCTGACCATCGCCGCCGGACGCTCGGTTTTCTCTTTGGCAACCCTGCCGCGCGAAGATTTCCCGGTCATGGCCAGTTCCGAATACACCACCAATTTCACCGCCCCCGCCCCCGTCCTCCGCCGTCTGTTCGACAAGGCGAAGTTTGCAATTTCGACTGAAGAAACAAGGTATTACCTGAACGGCGTCTACATGCACATCGCCAAGGGCGCCGATGGCTCGACGCTGCGCTGCGTGGCCACCGACGGCCACCGTCTGGCACAAATCGACGCGCCGCTGCCGGCCAATGCCGCAGGGATGCCCGGCGTGATCGTCCCGCGCAAGACGGTGAACGAGTTGCGCAAACTGCTCGACGACGACCAGGCCGACATCGCCGTCTCCGTCTCTGAAACCAAGGTCCGTTTTGCGACCCCGGCCATTCAACTGACCTCCAAAGTGATCGACGGCACCTTCCCCGATTACACGCGCGTCATCCCCACCGGCAACACCCGCCGTCTGGAAGTAGACGCCGCCGAATTCGCCAAAGCCGTCGACCGCGTCGCCACCGTCTCCTCCGAACGCTCCCGCGCCGTCAAACTTTCCCTCGACGAAGACCGTCTGATCCTGTCGGTAAACGCCCCTGATTCCGGTGCCGCCGAGGAGGAGCTGGCCGTTGCCTATTCCGATGAACATTTGGAAATAGGCTTTAACGCCAAATACTTGCTGGAGATCGCGGGCCAGGTTGACCGCGAAAACGCCGTGTTCATGTTCAACACTTCGGGCGACCCGACCCTGATGCGCGAGGGCAGTGACATGTCCGCGATCTATGTCGTGATGCCCATGCGCGTGTGATCGGTGTAACCTCACTGACGCTGTCGCATTTCCGCAGCCACAGGTCAGCGCATCTTGATTTCGACCCCCGTCCCGTTGCGATCCATGGCCCGAATGGGGCAGGCAAGACCAACATCCTTGAAGCGGTCTCGCTGCTGTCGCCCGGTCGCGGCCTGCGCCGCGCCGCGCCGGGTGATTTCGCGCTCAAGCCGGAATCCCTCGGCTGGAAAATCAAGGCCTCGATCCAGACCCCTTATGCGCCACATGATCTAGAGACCTTGGCCGAAAACGGCGATGCCCGCCAAACCCGGATCGACGACAAACCCGCTGCGCAAACGGCTCTTGCCCGCCTGCTGCGCGTGCTTTGGCTGGTCCCTGCAATGGATCGTCTGTGGATCGAAACCGCCGAGGGTCGTCGCCGCTTTCTCGACCGTATGACCCTCAGCTTTCGGCCCGACCATGCCAACGCCATCCTGACCTATGAAAAGGCCATGCGTGACCGCAACCGCCTGCTCAAGGACCAGATCACCGACCCCCATTGGTACGGTGTTCTCGAAGCCCGGATGGCCACTGCCGCCACAGAAATCACCGCCAACCGTGTGCAAACCCTGATCCGCCTCGACGCTGCGCAGCAAGGTGCCGAAACGGCCTTTCCTCAAGCCGACTTGACCCTTACCCACCCCGAACCTCAGCCTGACGATCTTGCCGCCGCTTTCGCCGTCACGAGGCGCCGCGACATGGCCGCCGGGCGCACGTTGCTTGGTCCGCATCGCACCGATATCATGGCGAGTTATGCCGCAAAGGCGACCCCGGCCGATCAATGCTCGACCGGCGAGCAAAAGGCATTGCTGATCAGCCTGATCCTTGCCAACGCACGCGCCTTGGCTGCCGAGCCCGGCGCTGCCCCCGTCCTGCTGCTGGACGAAGTCGCCGCCCATCTTGACCAATCCCGCCGCGCCGCCCTGTATGACGAAATCTGCGCCCTTGGCGTTCAGGCTTTGATGACCGGGACGGAAGACGCATTGTTTGACAGCCTAGGCCCGCGCGGTCATTACTTCCACGTTACCGAAACTCACGGGCTCAGCCAGATTACGTCGTGTTGATCGAAAAAATCCCTGAATGGCAGCTTTCCACGCGCGATGACGCCGAAATCGCCGCCCTCCTCGCCCGCTGCTTTGACACCGATTTCGGTGGTCGCAGCTTCTTCACCCAACCTCACCATTTGCGCTTGATCCATCGTCAAGGCCCCAT
Source organism: Alphaproteobacteria bacterium (assembly GCA_037127855.1). GTDB lineage: Bacteria > Pseudomonadota > Alphaproteobacteria > Rhodobacterales > Rhodobacteraceae > Stagnihabitans. The sequence goes on along the minus strand of JBAXXO010000079.1, from coordinate 8,750 downwards.
CGTCGCCCATATGGCCATGCTGCTGCGTGCCGTCCAACTGGGTGAGGGTCCGTTTCTTGTTGCCGGTCTGGCCGAGGTTGCCACAGACCCCGACCATCGTGGCCAAGGTATGGCCACCCGCCTGCTGCAAGCGGCCATCGCAGAAGCCCGAAGCAGCCCGGCGCAATTCCTGCTGCTGTTTGGCACTGCCAAGATCTACAGCTCTGCCGGGTTTCGGCGTATTCCCAATCACATAGCCTCGATTGGCAATGACGGCTCGCTGATGATGCTACCCTTGAAAAATCAAGTCTGGTCTGACACTTGCGATCTAGACTTGAAAGGCCCCGCGTTTTGAAATGACAATCACCCTATGGCAGATCCTTGTCTATGCCGCTGGCATGGCGGCCCTTTGGGCCGTGCCGGGGCCCGTCTGGGTGGCTTTGCTGGCCCGCACCTTGTCGGGTGGTTTTGCCTCGGCTTGGCCACTCGCGGTGGGTGTGGTCTTGGGTGATATGATGTGGCCGGCCATCGCGATCTTCGGCCTTAGCTGGATCGTCTCGGTCTATGCGGGCTTTCTGCATGCCCTGAAACTGGTCGCCGCCATCACCTTTGGCATCATGGGCATCATGCTGCTGCGCAAATCCGGCAGCCTGATGGGCGCTGACAGCAAATTGACCAGACCGGGCCGTTGGGCGGGTTTTCTGACCGGTATTGCGGCGGTGATCGGAAACCCCAAGGCCATCTTGTTCTACATGGTCGCATTACCGGGTTTCTTTGACCTGACACATTTGAACGGACGGGATACGGCAGCCATTCTTGCCGTCTCGGCCATAGTCCCACTGACGGGAAATCTTTGCTTGGCACTGTTCCTCGATGGCGCACGCAACCTATTGTCCAAGCCTGAACGCGTGCAATACCTGAACCGCATTTCGGGCTTTCTGCTGATCCTTGTCGGCATCGTCATCCTCGTGACCTGACTACCAAATGTTGTGGCAATCACGTGACAATCCACCGTCCAACCGCTATAAATCGTTCGTCATCTGAAGGATAAACGACAATGGCCGAAGTGCCCAATAAGACCGAAAGCTACGGTGCAGATTCCATCAAGGTTCTCAAAGGCTTGGATGCTGTTCGTAAACGTCCGGGCATGTATATCGGCGACACGGATGACGGCTCTGGTCTGCACCACATGGTTTACGAAGTCGTTGACAACGGTATTGACGAGGCGCTGGCCGGACATGCGACCGCCGTCAGCGTGAAAATCCATGCCGACAGTTCGGTTTCGGTGCGCGACAATGGTCGAGGTATCCCGGTCGACATCCATCAAGAAGAGGGTGTTTCGGCGGCCGAGGTCATCATGACCCAGTTACACGCCGGCGGAAAGTTCAACAATACTGACGACTCTGGCAACGCTTACAAGGTCTCGGGCGGGCTGCACGGCGTGGGCGTTTCGGTCGTCAATGCACTGTCCGAATGGTTGGAACTGACCGTCTGGCGCAACAACATCGAGTACCGCGCCCGATTTGAACATGGCGATTGCGTCGTGCATATCTATCCGGTAGGTCCGGCACCCGACATGCGCGGGACCGAGGTGCGCTTTCTTGCCTCGGCCAAGACGAACCTTCCCACAGGCACTTTTTCCAACCTTGATTACGTCTTCAAGACTCTGGAAAACCGCTTGCGCGAACTCGCATTTCTGAACTCGGGCGTGCGGATCATCATCGAAGATGAACGCCCCGCCGAGCCGCTGAAGACCGAACTTTTCTATGAGGGGGGTGTTCGGGAATATGTGAAATACCTGGATCGGTCAAAAGGTTCCATCATGGCCCAGCCGATCTACATGGTTGGCGAAAAGAACGGCATCGGGGTCGAGGTGGCAATGTGGTGGAACGACAGCTACCACGAAAACGTCTTGCCGTTTACCAACAATATACCGCAGCGCGACGGCGGCACCCATCTTGCCGGTTTTCGTGGTGCTCTGACGCGGACCATAAACAATTACTCTCAGACCTCGGGAATCGCCAAACGTGAGAAGATCGAATTCACCGGCGATGACGCACGTGAAGGATTGACTTGCGTGTTGTCCGTAAAGGTGCCCGATCCAAAGTTTTCCAGCCAGACCAAGGATAAACTGGTGTCCTCAGAGGTGCGGCCCGCCGTCGAAAATCTGGTCAACGAAAAACTGACCGAGTGGTTCGAGGAAAACCCGCAGAGTGCCAAAGTCATTGTCAGCAAAGTCATCGAGGCCGCGTTGGCCCGCGAAGCCGCCCGCAAGGCGCGCGACCTGACCCGTCGCAAGACCGCACTGGATGTGTCAAACCTGCCCGGCAAGCTCGCGGATTGTCAGGAGAAGGACGCCTCCAAGGCTGAGATCTTTCTGGTCGAGGGTGACAGTGCAGGCGGTTCCGCCAAACAAGGCCGCAGTCGCGCCAATCAGGCCGTATTGCCACTGCGTGGCAAGATCCTGAATGTGGAACGTGCCCGCTTTGACAAGATGCTTGGCAGCCAGGAAATCGGTACGCTGATCACAGCCCTTGGGACCGGTATCGGACGGGATGAGTTTGACATCAAGAAGTTGCGCTACCACAAGGTCGTCATCATGACCGATGCCGATGTTGATGGCGCGCATATTCGTACGCTCCTGCTCACGTTCTTCTTCCGACAGATGCCGCAACTGATCGAGGGTGGCTACCTGTATATCGCGCAGCCACCGCTGTATAAAGTGGCACGCGGCAAGTCCGAGGTTTATCTGAAAGATCAAGCTGCCTTGGAAGATTACCTGATCGACATGGGCAGCGATGGCGCCTTATTACGTCTGCAATCCGGCGAGGAAATCGCCGGCGCCGATTTGGCGCGGGTGATCGAGGGTGCCCGACAATTTCGTCGGAGTCTTGACGCTTTTCCAACGCATTACCCTAGGGGTATTCTGGAGCAGGCCGCCTTGGCTGGTGCCTTTGATCGCGGTCGCGCTGACGACGACCTGCAAAACGTTGCCGACACCGTCGCACACCGCCTGAACCAGATTGCAGAGGAGTATGAAAAGGGCTGGTCCGGTCGCATCACGCAGGATCGCGGCATCCGCCTAAGCCGCGTGCTTCGCGGTGTCGAAGAACTGCGCACTTTGGACGGTGCGGTGCTACGATCCGGCGAGGCGCGCAGGCTCTCCGTCATATCGGCCCAGTCCCGTGACGCCTATCGCAACCCGGCGCGAATGGTCCGCAAGGATCGCGAGCAGATGGTACACGGCCCGATTGACCTGCTCAAGACCGTGCTCTCCGAGGGTGAAAAAGGTTTGTCCCTCCAGCGCTACAAGGGTCTGGGCGAGATGAATCCGGAACAGCTTTGGGAAACCACACTGGACCCCGAGGCGCGGACCCTATTGCAGGTCAAAATCGATGACCTTGCCGAAGCTGATGATATCTTTACCAAATTGATGGGCGATGTGGTCGAACCCCGCCGTGATTTCATCCAGCAGAACGCGCTGAACGTCGAACATCTGGATATCTGATCTTTCCCGCTCCTGCTGCTAACCTGAATGCCGACGGCATTCAGGCATTGACTATTTGGGCCAGTAGACAGACTCAGACCGGACGATCAAGGTCCATCATCTTTGCAAAAACTTCTTGCCTGACATCGAGCAAGACCTCTTTCATCGCCGGGTTCGGTCCGCAAAGATGCGCCATGACCGAGGCGGGAACATGGGTGGGAACCAATTTGTCCTTTGGAATTTGGCTGATAGGGTTTAGACCAGAGGCACGGATTTTATCCTGCATCCCGGTATCGGTAGGAGGTATGCCGAGAAAGAATATCCGCAGCCCTTCGCGCTCCAGTTCCAGTGCCATCATCCGAGTAAGCATCTGCATCCCGGCCTTGGACGAGCAATAGGCTGTCCAACCCTCCATTGCGGTCGTTGCCGCACCGGTTCCGGCGTTCAGCACTGTCCCCCTGGCGGCCCGCAGCAGCGGCAGGGCAGCGAGGGTCATGCGATGAACGCCCATCACATTCACAGCAAATGCATGTGCCAGATCATCGGTCGCGGTCAAGGCCAGGTGTTCTATCGGGTTTATGACACCTGCATTGTTGACCAGCACATCCAGCCCACCGGCCTCAGTCGTGATCCGGGCGATTGCGGCATCCACGTCACTTTGCGAGGTGACATCCAGTGTCAATTGAGTGACGCCTTCTGGACAATCTTCAGCAAAATCAACAGTATACACGCCAGCATAAGTACGGGCCCCCTTGGCATGCAGGATGCGCACCAACTCGGCCCCGATGCCTTTGCCAGCGCCGGTGACCAGAACAGTGCGACCTGTCAGGTCTGGAACGGGAACGGGGGCGAGGTTGAACATTATTAGTGACCTTGGGATCAGGGCTGCGATATCTAGCACACTCCAATGCCCGAATATCGCGGACGATGCGGCCTGTCAAAGCCTTAAGCAAGCACTACATGGGCAGGAGGGGGCGAACAAAGCCGCGCAGATCAAGGTGGTTTCGATAGATATCTGGTGTGCACCACTGGGGCACTTCTGGCCATTCTTTGATTGTCCGTGCCAAGACCAACGGCCGCGCAGAGGGTTGGGTGTGCGCGCAGCGATTGGGCCAAAGGTGTGTAACAATGGCGAGCCTGATCGTGAAGGGTTTCCCAATTGGGCTTGAGGATGATATGATCGCGGATGTCGTCGCCATGCTTGAGATGCGCGGGGTTAAGGTTGAAGACCTGCACTGTGCGGTTCGACAACAACTAGTATTCCGTGATCGCAACCGCCGTCGGGCGGCCTGTCGATGTGCGTGCCTATGCGGATCGGATCATCCTCCGACAGAATGCCGTGGTCATCGGCGACCATGCCCGCGCCTTTGGATGAGGCCGGACTGTCCATGATCCTTGGCACTATGTCCCTGTTCTGGCTCGCAAACCCGTCGCTCTGCGCAATGGCGCCCCGTTCAGGGAGTGGGTGCTGCCAACCGCGAAGGGCGCGATCCGCCGCAAACTGAAGGGCAGCAATGATGGCGATCGGCAAATGGTCCAGATCCTCAGTTGCCTGGCCGGTGACGGCCCAGAGCGAGGGGCGGGCGTTCTGGAAAGGCTGAACCCGACACAATATCCGAAGTCGGAGCGAGGCAAGACTACAACCACAGGTTCGCTCGCACTGGTGGGGGCTCACCGGATCGACCCCAGGGCATACGGGGCAAGCCTGCCGCAAAAGACCCTCAGTCAGCCGAATTACAGATCCGGGTCGCCCCTGATGAACTGCTTGTCGGCCCTCGGCACCACCCGGATCAGCCGGTGTCCTTTGGGCAGACAGCACAGACGATATGTCACCGCCGACTCTTGGCGGCACGGTCAGCAAACTGGTCGCAGCGCCGAACTGACGGCTATCTTGCATCGGCCAGAATGATCTCGGCCCCCTTCCATGCCATCATCATCGCGGGTGCGTTGGTATTGCCCGCGATCAGGTTGGGAAAGGCGCTGGCATCGCACACCCGCAGGCCGGCAATCCCGTGCACCCGCAGCTTTGCATCCACGACTGACATCCCCGCATCCGCCCCCATCCTGGCCGTGCAACTGGGATGATACACCGTGCCCGATCGTGCCCGGAAATCCGCAATCAGTTCGTCATCTGACACCACTTCGGGACCGGGCCGCAGCTCTGCCTGCACCAGCGGCGCAAAGGCCGGTTGCGCCGCAATCCGCCGCACGAACTTGACCGCCTCCAGCATTTCGCGCACATCGTGATCGGTCGAAAATGCGTTCGCCGTAATCACCGGGTGCTGCAGCGGGTCGCCAGAGCGCAGCCTTACATGCCCACGGCTGGTTGGTCGACAGTTCGACAACCCGATCGACGCCCCGCTGAACGGGTCGGGCGACAGCAGCGGTCTTTCGCCCTCCCGCGGCACCAGCGTAGAAAAAGCCTGAAAATACAACTGCATGTTCGGCCGGTCCAAACCCGGCCTTGTGCGAAAGAAGCCACCCGCATGGTTGATGGACTTGGCCAGCGGACCGCCACCCGTCAGCAGATATTGCGCCCCCACCAGCGCCTTGCCCCACCAGGGCCGCAGAATGTCGTTATAGGTCGGCACCTTCATCGACCAAGTATAGTTAAGCCCCTGATGGTCGTTCAGATGATCCCCAACATTGGGATTGTCGCGAACAATCCCGATCCCAAGGCCCTGCAACAATGCCCCCGGCCCGATCCCCGACAGTTGCAGCACCTGTGGGCTGTTGATCGCCCCGCCGGCCACAATCACCTCGGCATTACATCGCAGGATCACCTTTTGCCCGCCCCGGATGTATTCGACCCCGACGGCCCGCGCGCCCTCGATCAACACCCGCGTCACCATGGCTTGCGTGATCACATGCAGGTTCGCCCGCCGCATCGCCGGCCGCAAAAAGGCCCGCGCCGCCGAATTGCGCCGCGCCTTGTGGATGGTCATCTGATAGACGCCAGCCCCCTCTTGCACTTCCCCATTGAAATCGTGGTTCCGGGCCAGGCCGACCTGTTCACAGGCGGCGATGTAATCTTGCACCAGGGGATGCAGGCCCCGCAAGTTTTGCGAGACGAACAACGGCCCCCCCGCTCCGCGCCACGCATCGGCCCCGGCCTCGGTATCCTCCATCGCCTTGTAGGCGGAGAGACAGGCGTCCCAACCCCAACCCGGATTGACCCCCCAGTCATCATAATCCGCCCGATGCCCCCGGATATACACCATGGCATTGATCGAGGATGATCCACCCAGCAGCTTGCCCCTTGGCCAGAAATCGCGCTGCCCCGCCAGCCCCGGATCAGGCTCGGTCTGGTAACACCAGTTGACCTCTTCGTCATAAAACAGCTTGCCATAGCCCAATGGCATCTGCACATAAAACCGCCGGTCACTGACGCCCGCCTCCAGCACGGTCACCCGGTGCCGGCCGTTTTCAGTCAACCGATTGGCCAGAACCGACCCGGCAGAGCCAGCACCCACAATGATGTAATCTGTCTCAGCCATCATGACCCCATTCGAATCTCGCCATAACTAGCGCCAACACCACCCCCCGCCTTCCGCTTCTGCGACAGATCATGTCGCATTAGGCCGGTCGCATGCGGCGGCTTCTCGCGACCGTCAGGCTCGCGTGCCGTGTCCGCGAAATTCGACCACGATTCACCCTTCCTAAAGAAAGGTTTTCTAAACTGGCGGGACTCGGTGCGAAAAGGGACACAGATGAACGCTATTTCCGACCGGATCGACACCGAAACCGCAGAAATGCCCTTTCCGATTGAGGAACTTTTTTATTCCCGCACCGACAAGCGCGGCGTAATTGCCTCTGGCAATGCAATGTTTCAGCAAATCTCCGGCTTTGGCTGGGACCAGTTGCTGGGGGCGCCGCACCGTATCGTGCGCAACCATGACACACCGCGCGGCGTATTTCATCTGATGTGGCGCACCATACAGGCCGGCGAACCCTGTGTGGCCTATATCCGCAACAAGACGCAGGATGGGCGAGGTTACTGGGTCATTGCCACGGTGTTTCCGCTGGCTGACGGCTATATGTCCGTCCGCATCAAACCCACCAGCCCGCTGTTTGCAACGATCAAGGGCATCTATGCCGCAATCGCACTGGCAGAGCGGACCCATGGCTTGACACCCGAGGCATCCGACCAGCGCCTGCTGTCCGAACTTGCCAGTCTGGGCTATCCCGATTATCTCAGCTTCATGCAGGCCGCGCTGATGTCGGAATTCCGCGCGCGCAACACCAATCCGACGCTGGCCACCTTCTTTGCCGACAGCGACAAGGTGACAGCCAGCCTCGAGTCGACCGCAAGACATCAGATCGACCTCTTGCGCAGTTTTGACCGCCTGCGCGACTTACCCACCAACATGCGCATCATCGCCTCGCGGCTGGAACCATCCGGCGGGCCGATCACGGCCATCTCGGATATCTACAGCGCCACGTCGGGCGAGTTGTTTCATGAAATCGTCAACTTTGCCGAGGGCAAGAAAAGCCTGTCACGTCGCATGCAGCACAGCTTTGAGCGCGCCACTTTTCTGCGCGTTTGCGCGCTTCTCCAGTCCGAGGTTGTCGCGCGCAACACAGGTGAAGGCGTCCCGATCAGCGAGTCAGAACAGCGTGCAGAAACCCAGATCCTCGAGGCTTTGCGCAACCGCTGCGAGACCGAGGCCAAGGCCACCCTGATCCAGGCCGAACAGCTTGCCAGCGCGATGAACCGCGCCTCTTCGGATTTGCGGCGCTCGATGCTGGGTCTGGATACGATCCGCGTGATGGGCCGCGTCGAAAGCGGTCGCCTCGGCGCAGAGGGCAACCGCATCGGTGCGACGATCGACCAGATTGACGAATGCCATTCCGGCATCATCTCGCTGCTGCAAAAGATCATGGATAATGCCTCGGTCGTCAGCACCGGGGTCAACACGATGCGCAACCAATCCGGCGACAAGATCGCCTTAGCCGCCCGCTAGAGCGGGATGATCCTAGACGGAACCGTATCCTGAGTTTCGGATGTCGTTTTCACATTCCTGCGGGGTGAATTGGTCGAGGAGCGAGGCGATCCTGCGCCAGACGGCTTTCTTGGTGCGTTCGGCGGCCTTGCGGAGCAGGTGCTTGAGTTTGGCGATGACCTGTTCGATGGGGTTGAGGTCGGGTGAGTAGGCTTGGAGGAAGAATACCTTGGCACCTGCTGCGCGGATCGCCCGACGGATGGCGGGGGCCTTGTGACTGCTGAGGTTGAACCGCCCCGAGTTTACCGGAGGGTGATTTGTTCAACGACTAGGCGACCATA
>JBAXXO010000078.1:0-12603 GCA_037127855.1 Alphaproteobacteria bacterium | reverse complement strand
GACAGCGGCGCGTTTGCCGGTTCCCCCGGCCCGTGACCCTGTGCTAAACGGGGTGCATGAATGACGCAAGCGCCCCAGCCAAGCAGAAATCCCATGGCAGGTTAAGCATCCGGGCCAGCGTTCAGCCGCGCGACCTGATGGCCGACCTGCGGGTCAAGGATGCGTGGGTTGCGCAGGTGATCACGTTGTTTCCCGAGGCATTTCCGGGGGTTCTGGGCGTCAGCCTGACGGGCAAGGCACTGGATCTGGGCCTGTGGCGGCTGGAGACGGTGGATCTGCGGCCCTTTGGCGTCGGCAAGCACCGCAATGTCGATGACACGCCGGCGGGCGGCGGTGCCGGGATGGTGCTGCGGGCGGATGTGGTGGATGCGGCCATTCTGGCGGCGGGTCGGCCGGATGGCGGGCCCGGGTTGCCGGTGTATTACCTATCGCCACGCGGTCCGCGCTTTGATCAGGCGATGGCGCGGCAATGGGCGGCAGGGCCCGGGGTCACGCTGCTGTGCGGGCGGTTCGAGGGGGTGGATCAGCGGGTGCTGGATCATCACGGGATCACCGAACTGTCTTTGGGCGATTTCGTGCTGACGGGGGGCGAGATTGCCGCACAAGCGATGCTGGATGCCACGGTGCGGCTGTTGCCGGGTGTGCTGGGCAACCATGCCTCGACCGAGGAGGAAAGTTTCTCGGACGGACTGCTGGAGCACCCGCAGTTCACGCGCCCTGCCCTGTGGGAGGGGCGTGAGATTCCGGCGGTGCTCCAATCGGGAAATCACGCCGAGATCGCCCAAGGGCGGCAAGCGGAGGCCGAGGCCGTCACCCAAGCCCGTAGACCGGATTTGTGGGACATGTTCAAACGCCGCTAGTGTTCTCCGCCAGTCAATAGAGCGAGTTGCGTTCAATCAGGTTCCCCTGAATGAACGCAACTCGCAACATTCCCAACGGCTTGCCTGTCTTGGATTGCACTCAATCTGAATCAGATTGTGTGCAATCCGCTCTAGGTTCCCGATCCGCTTATGATACGCCCATGGGTACTTTATGAAAATCTCCAAGGTGCAGCCATTACACAAAGCGGTCGCTGATCACCACATTCCTATTTGCATAGGCAGGTGCGCTATCGATGCGGCGACGGCCGCCCTCCGGTTTTATTGACCCTTCGGTGGCAGATAGGGGTCGGGCGTTCCCATTGGGATCAATGGGTTGGCAGCCGTGCTCGCCTTGAAAGCTCCAACGATCTTCAGCATTGGGGTGACCACCCAACTGTCGGGCGTAGGTTTCTCTTCGCGCGGATCGGTGAACAGGTTTATGATGAACGGAATGCCAAGTTTCTGCGGCGGGTCAAACATTGTGTCCTGTTTGTAGAAATGCAGCTTCCAGTTGCGCCACTTTACAGCCAGCAAGGTGTCAGCTCCCCAAATGGGAAAGCCTTCTCGGGCCGATGTCTCGGATTTACCGAGGAAGAACGCCGATTGGTCCAGACTGTCCATCACGCGATCATCGGGCAGCTTGGCACCGGCGAATTTGGCCAGCGTGGCGAACATATCGACACCATGGACGATCTCGTTGCTCACCTTTCCAGCGGGCACTTTTCCAGGCCAACGGATGATGAAAGGCACACGGATGCCGCCTTCCAGCGCCGTAAAGTACGCCCCGCGCCAAGGTCCGGCCCAGCCGTCCCACGGCTTGAAGTACTCGGGTCCGTTGTCACTGGCAAAGATCACTATGGTGTTGTCGCGAACCCCAAGCGCATCCACAGTTGTAAGCAGGTCTTTCACATGACTGTCAATTTCAACCAGCACGTCAGCCCAGTCGCCATTGCCGGTCCTGCCCTTGAAAGCTGGGCTGGGTTCTGTCGGCAAGTGAGGTTGAGTCAATGATACGAACATGAAAAACGGTTTGTCCGCCGCAACTTGCCGCTGCATGAAATCAACCGACCGTTTGGTCACTTCGCTGTCAATCAGTCGCCGTTGCACCACATCATAATCCATGACGCCACGGCTGTTTTCGCCCTTCTTGCCTTCCATGATTTGTTCTTGCGGAACGATGTCGGTGGAATATCCCTCCGACGACGACCACAGCGATTCATCGGTCGTGCGCGGTATACCGTACCATTCGTCGAAACCCTGATCGTTCGGCAGCCGGCCATCATGGCTGCCAAGGTGCCACTTGCCATTCAACGCTGTCGCATATCCCGCGTCCGAAAGTGCTTCGGCGATGGTGTCTTCCCACTGGGTCAGCCCTTCGGGCACGCCGCCAAATGGCACGGCATAGGTTCCCGACCGGATCGCAAAGCGTCCCGTCATGATGCTCGACCGGCTGGGCGTGCATTGGGTTTCCATGTTCATGTTGGTCAGGCGCAGACCCTCGCGGGCGAGTTCGTCCAATGCCTCTGTTGATGCGCCACGTGTCGCACCACCACCGTATGAACCCAACTCGCCATAGCCGAGGTTGTCGGCCAATATGAACAAGATGTTGGGCTTTGTGTCCTGTGCCACCGCAGCAAAAGGAACAGTCAAAAGCGGAAGCAAGATAGACGCGCTTTTCAACAGCAGCTTGGTCAGTCGTGTCATGTAGATGCTCCTGGAGATGGCTTGTGGCCATGGCTTAGTCAGGCTTAAACAGCATTGCGCCCGGTTCAGCCAGATTTATTGCCCAGGTTACAAAGCGTGTCTAGTCCCACGAAGGTCAAGACTCCGGGCAACTGGACCCAATCACCAGTGCCTTTTGGGCAGACCGAATGGCCAAAGCAAGTTTCAGCAGGTTTCAGTATCCAGCTCAGATCAGTCATTGGCAGCCGCAGGCACAAGCGCGTTTGCCGAATTAACTTTCGGTCGCTATCCTCGCACCCATGGCTGGATGGGCTGCAAGGTGCCGAGAAAACGTTATCACTTTCGATCCATAGGCTCAGACTTTTGCGTTTGGGATAGTATCGCATGGCGATCATCAAGGTCCGAAAGGTCGCGTCATTACCAGGGAAAACTGGCTGCCTCCTTGCCTAACCCTACGCCGCGTCATGGCCAACCAACACCTGCGCTTGACCCGCCATGGCACAGTCCCTATACGCCCTTTGTCCGGGGTGTACTTGCCCATCGGACCCGAATCCTTTTGGCCCGTGACGTCTGCTAGCTTCGTCAGGCGTGGGTCAAGAGGTAGGCATGACACAAGCAGGCCATATCTCTGGCGGGCACCAAGGTGGACCCGGTTGAAGACCAAGAGCTATGTGGCGGCATCACTGCGGGGCAAACCCGTGTACCTGAAAGGACCAGGCATGAACCTGATCGCAATCATCGAGGCCGAGCAGATTGCCGCCCTCAACAAGACCATCCCGGATTTCAAGGCCGGTGATACCGTCAAGGTCGGCTACAAAGTGACAGAAGGCACCCGTTCGCGCGTGCAGGCCTACGAAGGTGTCGTGATCGGCCGCAAGGGCGGTGCTACGATCAGCGCCAGCTTTACCGTCCGCAAAATCTCGTTCGGCGAGGGTGTGGAGCGGGTGTTCCCGTTGTATTCGACCAATATCGACAGCATCGAGGTTGTCCGCCGCGGTCGTGTGCGTCGTGCCAAGCTTTACTATCTGCGCGACCGTCGCGGCAAGTCGGCGCGGATTGTCGAAGATACCAATTACAAACCCAAGTCGGTTTAAGGAGAGGCCAGATGAAAAAAGGTATTCACCCCGACTATCACAACATCACCGTCAAGATGACCGACGGCACGTTGTTTACCACCAAGACCACCTGGGGCAAAGAGGGTGATCAGATGGCGCTGGACATCGACCCGCTGGCGCACCCCGCCTGGACGGGTGGCAGCGCCAAGTTGATGGACACCGGCGGTCGCGTGACCAAGTTCAAGAACAAATACGCCGGCTTGGGGTTCTGACCCCACAGGATGTGCAGTACGGCAGGGCGCATCCAACGGATGCGCCTTTGGACTGTGCGCGACGCCCTACTCTGTTCTTGGGTGTCAGGCTGGACGCAATAAGGCATGGTTTGCCGATGAAGTATCAGATGCTATTGCCCGTCTTATTGATCGCAACCGCAGCGCAGCGTCCGGCGCTATTTGACGCTGTGGGCCTAGGGTGATTTTGACCCCGATCCCGAGTGGGCGGGTCTGTGTGCAGCAACTGACCCTAGACCCGCCCGTTCAGTGGTGGCGATGCCCCGACTGGCCGCAATTGCGCTAGGAGGATCAACATTTGCGTTGCGAAAAAGCGTCTTCAAGGGCTTGGCGCTTCCCTAGTCTGTCTGCGCGCCTTATAGCGAGAAAAAGACCGCGATAGCGGGAAAAGGGCTGCGGGGGACGATCAATGGCACATATCATTGTGGTGGGCAACGAAAAGGGCGGGTCCGGGAAATCGACCACCTCGATGCATGTGGCGATCGCCCTGTGCCGGATGGGCTATCGGGTGGGCGCGTTGGATCTGGATCTGCGACAGAAAAGCTTTGCTCGCTACATCGAAAACCGGGAGAATTATCTTGCGCGGATGGGGCTGAAACTGCCCAGCCCGAACTATCAGGATCTGCCCGAGGTGGTGGCAGGGCAACTGGCTCCGGGCGAGAATGCCTTTGATCACAGGCTTTCAGATGCCGTGGCGGGATTGGAGCCGGTGTCGGATTTCATCATCATCGACTGTCCAGGCAGCCATACAAGGTTGTCACAGGTGGCGCATTCGCTGGCCGATACGCTGATCACGCCGTTGAATGACAGTTTTATCGACTTTGACCTATTGGCGCGGGTTGATGGCGAGACGGGCCGCGTCAAGGGACCGTCGATCTATTCGGAAATGGTCTGGGCGGCGCGGCAGTTGCGGGCGCAAGCCGGGTTGAAGCCGATTGACTGGATCGTTTTGCGCAACCGGATGGGGGCGCAGCAGATGCACAACAAGCGCAAGGTCGGTGCCGCGCTGGAGGATTTGTCAAAGCGGATCGGGTTTCGGGTCGCGCCGGGCTTTTCCGAACGGGTGATCTTTCGCGAACTGTTTCCGCGCGGGCTGACGGTGATGGACCTGCGTGACACCGGGGTGGATCAGTTGAACATCAGCAATGTGGCGGCACGGCAAGAAGTGCGCGATCTGATGACCGAACTTAGGCTTGCAGCGGTTGAGGTTTTGGTCTGAACAGTATGGGGCGTGCCTGACGGTCACTTTCCCGCGCGACGATGCGTTCCAGGCGCAGGTCAAACATGTCGGGCGTTGTGGGTTTGGCGGCGAAGATCCCGAACATGGCCAACAAAGCGTAACCGAATCGCATCTTAGCCTCCCTTCACGTTCCGTCAACTCAAGATGCTGGCCAAACGCGGCAAGAAAGTGGCGTGGCAGGTGCTGGGATACGGAGAAAGTCTTGATTTTGGCAATAGTCGATTTCTGGATCGGAAACAATGATTGGGGGGATGATGACGAATATCCTGTATGAGGCGCTGTTTGCAGGTATGGCGCAGCGGCAGGACCGGCTGCTTATTCTGGCGGATGGGACTGAGGTTTCGGGTGTCGCCTTTCACGCCATGCTGGGGCGGGCGGTGAATGCGCTGCGTTCCGCCGGCCTGCAAAAGGGCGACAGGCTGGCGGTCCAGGTGGCGAAATCGCCGCAGGCTTTGGCGCTGTACGGTGCTGCAGTGGCGTTGGGGGTGATATTTCTGCCGTTGAACACCGCCTATACACCGGCAGAGGTCGGCTATTTCCTTGGCAATGCAAGCCCGAAAGTTTTCCTGTGTGATCCAGGCAAGGTGGCGCTGATGGCGGCGGTGGCGGCCGGGCATGGTGCGGCGCTGTACTCGCTGGATGGCATCGGGGGTGGCAGTTTTGCCGATTTAATGGCGGGGCAGAGCGACGAATTTCTGGCTGAGGCCTGCGGGGCGCAGGATCTGGCGGCGATCTTGTACACCTCGGGCACGACGGGGCGGTCCAAGGGTGCCATGCTGACGCAGGGCAATCTGCTGTCGAATGCGCAGGTGCTGGCGGTATTGTGGCGGTTTACGCCGCAGGATGTGTTGCTGCATGCGTTGCCGGTGTTTCACACCCATGGGCTGTTCGTCGCGTCCAATGTGGCCTTGTTGACCGGGGGGGCGATGATCTTTCTGCCCGGATTCGAGGTGGCGACGGTGCTGCGGATGCTGCCGCAGGCCAGCGTGATGATGGGGGTGCCGACCTTTTACACCCGGTTGCTGGCCGAGGCGGGGTTTGACCGGGCGCTGGTCGGGCATATGCGGCTGTTCATATCGGGCTCAGCGCCGCTGCTGGCCGAGACTTATCTGCAGTTTGAGGCGCGGACGGGGCACCACATTCTGGAACGCTACGGGATGACGGAAACCAACATGAACACCTCGAACCCCTATGACGGCGCGCGGCGGCCGGGCACTGTGGGGCCGCCACTGCCTGGGGTGGAGTTGCGGATCATGGCTGGTGGCGTGCCGGTCGAGGCGGGTCAGGTCGGCGTTATCGAGGTCCGGGGCCCGAATGTCTTTGTGGGCTATTGGCAGATGCCGGAAAAGACCGCCGAAGAGTTGCGGCCGGATGGGTGGTTCATCACGGGCGATCTGGGGCAGCAGGATGCCCTAGGGTATGTGCAGATCGTGGGGCGGTCCAAGGACCTGATCATCACGGGCGGCTACAATGTCTATCCTAAGGAGGTCGAGTTGGCACTGGATGCGGTGCCCGGGGTGGTGGAAAGCGCCGTGATCGGCCTGCCGCATCCCGACTTTGGCGAGGCGGTGTTTGCCGTGATCGTGGGACAGATCGCGCCGCAAGTCGCCTTGGCGGCCGTTGCCGGCGATCTTGCGCGGTTCAAGCAGCCCAAGGCGGCGGTCGTGGTCACCGAATTGCCGCGCAACGCCATGGGAAAGGTCCAAAAGAACCTGTTGCGCGATCAGTATGGGTATTGGTTTGCGGACAACATGGCCTGATCCAGTCAGCCGAAACGACGCGTTTGGGCCGCTCAGGAGGCTTTCAGCACCGCGATCAGCTTGGCGACGTCACCGCCATTGGCGTCCAGCAGCGCGCCCACCTCGGTACGTTCCGAGGCAAGCATGTTGATACCCTCGATGATGATGTTAAAGAACAACTGCTTGCCGGATTTGTCAGACACATGCCAGCGCAGGTCGAACGGGGCTTGGCCTTGCAGCGTGGCGGTTGAGATCACCTCGTAGTAGCTTTTGATCGGCTTTGCATCGGTAACCTCGATTTTGCCACCGATGAATTCGCGGAAGCGGCGGCCATATTTGCGGCTGAGATAGCCCTGATAGGCCTTGGTAAATTGGGCCATCTGGGGGGCGGGGGTGGTTTTGGCCGCAGTGCCGAGGGCCGAGCGCGCAATGGCGGCGACATCGGCATAGGTTGCAAAAATTCGCTCGAAATCGCGATACATTTGGGTTTCGGACTTGCCCGACGATATGGTGGCGTTGACCTCGGAAATCGCGCGGTCGATCAGGGCGCGTGCCTGATCGACGGTCAGCGCTCGGACTGGAAGGGCAAAGGCCAGAAAGCCGGTTCCAGCGGCAAGGCCCGCACCAAACGAGCGCCGGGTCAGGATCAACGAATCTTTATTGGCATGGCCAGAGGTGATGTCATTGCGCATAGGGATCCTCGAAAGAGCTGTCGGCGGGTGCCTCACCCAGTTTAAAGCGCCGTTGGTCAAGATACAACAGCCGGGTCTGGGCGTAACTGTCCGCTGACTCATACAGGATGGAATCGTAAAGTTCGGAATACTTGCCGCGTTCAGTAACATTTGATGCCGCCCAAGCATAGGTGGACAGCCGATTGATGCAGGGCAGGCCAAGGTTCAGCAGGGTGTTGCACGGCAGCACAAGACGCAAAGGGTTCAACACGAAGTCAACCCCCCGGCCCACCGCGTCGCGGTCGGTCGAGGGGCCAAGCACCGGCAGTTCGACATAATTGCCTTCGGGCACGCCCCAGACATACAGCGTTTCGCCAAAGTCGGTTGGTTTGCCCATCGCGCCGGTCACCGACGCAGGGTCGAAGATGCCGCCGATTCCAAAGGTGGTGTTGATCACGAATCGACCGGTATTTTCGACCGCATCGCCCAGCTTTAGCTGCAATATGTCATTTGCCACCCGTCCGGGCAGTTCCAGATTGTCGGAAAAGTTCACAATAGCTTGCTGCACCGGTGGCGGAAGCACCTGATTGGTCGATGTGGCCACAGGACGGACGACATTCTTGTCGAGCGCGATGTTGAACTCATGAACGGCGCGGTTCTGCGCCTCGTAAGGGTCTGAAATGCCAGCCGTCGGTGTGGCTGGGCCGCAGCCGCTCACAGCCAGTGTCGATACCACCACGGCCGCCAGCACAGGTCTGGCTGTGCCCGTATGGTGGTAAGACAGGTCCAAGTTAGCACCGATCATCATCAGGTTTCTGTGTGTCCCACGTATCCCACTTGCAAAACGCATGGCTTTGACCTTATTCGACCCAGCCATAAGCTGTGGCTTGGCACAAGGCAACGCCCAAGAACCGGCTATGTTTTCAATGGGTGAAAACTCGCAGAGGCTGCGCAAAGGAGTTCGAAATTGAGCCAGAAAGAATTCAAGCGGGGCAGTGACGAGTTGGATGCGTCGCGGCGCGACATGCGCGGATTGCTGCTTGCCGCCTTTATTTTTTCCGTCTTTGTCAACATCCTTATGCTGACCGGGCCGCTGTACATGTTGCAGGTCTATGATCGCGTGCTGGGCAGCCAGTCGATGCCGACCTTGTGGGCGCTGACGGCTTTGATGGCCTTCCTGTTTCTGGTCATGGGGATTCTGGATTATTCGCGCGGTCGCGTCATGGCGCGGGTCGGTGCCCGGATGCAGGAACGTCTGGACCGCCGGGTCTTTGCCGCCGCACTGAAACGGATGCAGCAGGCCCCCAATGACCCGCTGGCCATGGCCGCACAACGTGATCTTGAGGCGGTGCAGCGGTTGTGGGCCTCGCCGGTGTTGATCGCGGTGTTCGACATCCCGTTCGCGCCGATGTTTCTGGCCGCAATTTTCATCTTCCACCCCTTGCTGGGCTGGATATCAGTTGCCGGTGGAGTTTTTCTGGTCGTGATCACGATCATGAACCAGGCCATGACCAAAGAGCCTTTGCGCCGCGCCAATGCTGCCACGCTGAAAGGCGAGATGCTGTCGGATTCGATCAAGCAAGAGGCCGAGGTGGTTCAGGCTTTGGGCATGACGCAGGCGGCGTTCGACCGCTGGCAAGTGGCGCGCAAGATGGGTTTGGTGCAGGGCATCGCCGCGGCCGATCTGGGCGGCGTGTTTGGCACGATCTCGAAAACCTTCCGGCAATTCCTGCAATCGGCAATGCTGGGTGCGGGTGCCTATCTGGTGCTGAAGAATGAGATGAGTTCCGGCGCGATGATCACCGGGTCGATCCTGCTGGGCCGCGCCTTGCAGCCGATCGAGGTGGCGATCAGCCAATGGGCGCTGGTGACGCGTGCGCAAGAAGGTCGCACACGGCTGTCAGAATTGCTGACGCGGGTGCTGCCTGAACCCGTGCATACCGAATTGCCGCGGCCTCGCGCCATTCTGGAGGCGCAGAACCTGACCATCGTGCCGCCGGGCGAATCGCAGGCCGTGCTGCGGATGGTGTCGTTTCGGCTGGAACCGGGGCAGGCATTAGGGATCATCGGGCCGTCAGGGGCGGGAAAGTCGACCCTGGCCAGGGCGCTGATCGGGGCGTGGAAACCGGCCGGCGGCAAGGTGCGGCTGGATGGGGCAGCACTGGATCAGTATGAGCCTGACCGGCTGGGCAGCTATATCGGCTATCTGCCGCAGCGGATCACCCTGTTCGAAGGCACTATTGCCGAAAACATCGCCCGTCTGCAAAAGAACCCGGACGGGGCCGCCGTGGTCGAAGCGGCGCGCAAGGCCGCCGCGCATGAGATGATCACCAAATTGCCCGATGGCTATGACACCCGCGTGCAGGCGCTGGGTGGCCGTCTATCGGGTGGTCAGATCCAGCGGATTGGCCTGGCGCGGGCGCTGTATGGCGACCCGGTGCTGCTGGTGCTGGACGAGCCGAACTCGAATCTCGACAACGAGGGCTCGGTTGCGCTTAATCAGGCGATTTCGGCGATGAAGGCGGCCGGGCGTGCCATTCTGATCATGGCGCACCGGCCGGCTGCCATTCAGGAATGCGAATTGCTTCTGGTGCTGGAGGATGGTGCGCGCCGCGCCTTTGGCCCGCGCGATCAGGTTCTGCGCGAGATGGTCAAGAATCATACCGAAATCGTGCGAAGCGCCGGACCGGGAGGTGTGTCATGAATGGCCCGAAAAACGACGCTGCGGGTCCCTCGTCAGAAAGTGGCCCCGAGACCCAGAACACCAAGGCCCAAGACACAGCGCTGACCTTGCCTGAGCCGACCGAGGTGACCAAGCCGCTGCCCACGGCCGTGGCACCGATGAAGTCGACGGCAATCCCGGCGGAGAATGCAGCCGAGGGTTCGACATGGTCGGCACGCCGGCCGATCTGGATCGGGCTGCTGACCATTCTGCTGTTGGTCGGCGGTTTCGGTACATGGTCGTTTGCCACCAATATTGACGGCGCCATTGTTGCACCGGGTGTCATTCAGGTCGAGCAAAACCGGCAGGTCGTGCAGCATCCTGATGGTGGGCTGGTGGCCGAGATCAACGTCACCGAAAACCAGACGGTCAAGGAGGGCGATCTGCTGATTCGTCTGGATGGCAGCCAGCTCAAGGCGGAACTGGCGATTGTCGAGGGGCAGTTGTTTGACGGCATGGCGCGACGGTCGCGGCTTGAGGCGGAACGCGACGACCTGCCCGAGCCGGTATTCAACCAAGTCTTGCTGGACCTTGCCAAGACCAAGCCAGAGGTTGCCGAACAGATCGAAGGTCAGCGCCGCCTGTTCACGGCCCGCAAGGAAACCCAGGCGGCCCAGATCAGCCAGTTGAACAAGCGGATGGAACAGATCGGCGCGCAGGTCGAGGGGATCAAGGCGCAATCGGCGGCGCTGGCCGATCAGATCGCTCTGATCCTGCCGGAAATCGACGATCAGCAAACCCTGCTGGACAAGGGGCTGACCCAATCCGCCCGACTGATAGATCTGAAACGCGAAGTCGCACGCTTGCAGGGCAATGTCGGCGAACTGGCAGGCAACCGTGCGCAGGCCGAGGGGCGTGGTACCGAGATTCAGTTGCAGATCCTGCAACTGCAATCCGCCCGTCGCGAAGAGGCGAACACCGCTTTGCGCGACATGGGCGACAAGACCGTGGAACTGGCCGAACGCCGTCGCTCGCTGTCTGCCCAGGTCGATCGACTGGACATCCGGGCACCGGTCTCGGGCATCGTGCTGGGGCTGGCGGTGACGACGCCCAATTCGGTAATCCGCAGCGCCGAGCCACTGCTGTACATCATCCCGCAGGACCGCCCGCTGATCATCGTGGTGCAGGTGCCGCCTATTCATGTGGACGAGGTGCATGTCGGCCAGCAGGTCCATGTGGTCTTTGCCGCATTTTCGGCGCGCACCACGCCGCAGTTGCTGGGCCATCTGGTGACCATATCGGCGGATGCGATGTCGGATCAGGCCAGCAAGCAATCGTTCTACCGCGCCGAGATCGAACTGGACGACGGCGAGTTCGAAAAGCTGAAAGGGCAGACCGTGATCCCCGGCATGCCGGTTCAGGCCTATATCGGCACTGGCACGCGGTCGCCGATGGCCTATCTGCTGAAACCGTTCATGGATTACTTTCACATGGCGATGCGCGAAAGCTGAGATGTCTTGCCGCAGTTACCGGGCGCGGCTAGCGTATGGGCTATGACGGCAACGGGAGTGGGTAATGGCTGATATTGACGCGAAATTGGCGGAACTGGGAATCGTGTTGCCGCTGGCCCCCGCACCGGCAGCCAATTACGTGCCGTTCGTCAAGGTCGGGCATCTGCTGCATGTGTCAGGCCAGATCAGTCGCAACGAGGCTGGGTTGCTGACGGGCAAGCTGGGGCTTGATCTGGATGTCTCGGCTGGAGCTGCCGCGGCAAGAACCTGTGCGATTGCCTTGCTGGCGCAGGCCAAGGCGGCCTGCGACGGCGACTGGTCGCGGCTGGTGCGGGTGGTCAAGCTGGTGGGCTTTGTGAACTCGACTGCCGATTTCACCGATCAACCCAAGGTGATCAACGGCGCGTCTGATCTGATGGTGACCGTTCTGGGCGATGCCGGTCGTCATGCGCGCTCAGCCGTGTCGGCGGCCTCGTTGCCGCTCGGCGTGGCGGTGGAAATTGAAGCGATATTCGAGGTGCGCTGATGCGTGTCGCCCTCCCCGACGCTTTTCTGGCCCGGCCGATCGCCCATCGCGGCTATCATGACAGCAGTCTGGGCCGCATCGAAAATTCACCCGCGGCTTTTGCGGCGGCGGTGCATCGCGGTTACGGGATCGAGTTGGACCTGCAACTGTCATCAGATGGCGTGGCGATGGTGTTTCACGACGAGACGCTGGACCGCCTGACCGGCAAGCACGGGCCGTTGAACGCGTGGACGGCGGCGGAATTGGGCGCCCTGCGGCTGACAGGCAGCGCCGACACCATTCCGACGCTGGCGCAGGTCTTGGCGCAGGTCGCGGGCCGCGTGCCGCTGCTGATCGAGATCAAAGATCAGAGCCTGACGATGTCGC
>JBAXXO010000077.1:0-12613 GCA_037127855.1 Alphaproteobacteria bacterium | reverse complement strand
GCTGTTCTGTCGCGAAGTCATCCCCGCTTTTGCCTGAGGTTCAGATGTCACATGTCGAAGTCGTCCGACGCGGTCGGGTTCTGGAAGTCACGCTGAATAAGCCAAAGGTCAACGCCATCGATCGGGCAATGAGCCAGGACATGGGGGCAGCATTCTCGCTTTTGCGCGACGACCCGGACCTGTGGTGCGCGATCCTGACCGGTTCGGGCGAGAAGATCTTCTCGGCGGGTTGGGACCTGAAGGCGCTCAACCAGGGTGAGATGGCGCTGAACAACTGGTGGGAGGAAGACTACGGCGACGGCGGCTTTGCCGGGCTGACCGAGAACTGGAAGCTCAACAAGCCGGTGATCTGTGCCCTCAATGGCATGGCGATCGGCGGCGGGTTCGAGATTGCCATATCTTGTGACCTCATCATCGCAGGCGACCATGTGACCTTCGGCCTGCCGGAAATGCCGTTGGGCATAGTCCCCGATGCCGGGGCCCTGCAACGCCTGCCGCGCCTGATCCCGCGCAACATTGCGACCGAGATGTTTCTTTTGGGCCGCCGGATGACGGCCCGGGAGGCAGCGCATTATGGGCTGGTGAACAAGGTTGTCCCCAAGGGTCAGGAAATGGCAGCGGCTCGGGAATGGGCGGATCAGATTGCGGGCTCGGCGCCTTTGGCGATGCAGACCGTGAAGGAAGTGGAACGCGCCATCCAGTGCCTGCCGTTGGAAAAGGCACTGAAGGCGATGCGGGAAGGCGATTTGCCGACCTATCGGGCGATGATGGTGTCCGAGGATGCCAAGGAAGGTGTGGCGGCCTTTGTCGAAAAACGTGAACCGCAGTTCAAGGGGCGCTGAAGATGTATCCTGATCCAAAGTCCGTGACCCGAGTGACCAGCCTTGGCGCAGGCCCCATCGGTGGCGGCTGGACGGCGCATTTCCTTGCGCGCGGCTATGATGTGACGGCCTATATCCACGCGATGGCTGAGCAGGATGCGCTTATGGCGGTGATCGACACTGCCTGGATCAGCCTGACCGCCCTTGGCCTTGCCCCCGGCGCGTCGCGGGACCGGCTGCGGATCACGGACAACCTGGCAGATGCCGTCAAGGATGCCCAATTCATTCAGGAAAGCGCCCCGGAACGGCTGGAGATCAAGCAGGCGCTTTACGAGGCGCTGGGGCGGCTCGCCCCAAGGGATTGTGTCATCGGATCTTCGACCTCGGGGCTGATGATGAGCGACATTCAGGCCAAATGCCCGACGCCCGAACGTACCGTTATCGCCCATCCGTTCAACCCGCCCTATCTTTTGCCGCTGGTCGAAATCGTCGGTGGCAGACAGACCGAGCGCGCGGCGGTGGAATGGGCGGCGGAATTCTACAAGGTGGCGGGCAAGGCGCCCCTCATCATGAAAAAGGAAATCCCCGGATTCGTTGCCACCCGCCTGCAAGAGGCCCTGTGGCGCGAGGCCCTGCATATGGTCGCCAATGGTGAGGCGACGCCGGAAGACATTGACGTCGCCTTGATGAACGGCCCAGCGCCGCGTATGGCGGTGCAAGGGCAGTGCATGGCTTTCCATGTGGCCTGTGGCGAGGGCGGTATGGCCACCAACCTTGATCAATTCGGGCCTGCGCTGAAATGGCCCTGGACGCGGCTCGAAGCGCCTGAACTAACGCAGGAATTGCGCGACCGCATGGTGGATGGTTGCAACGCCATCGCCGGGGATCGTCATTTCACCGAAATGGCCGCCACCCGTGACCGCGAGATCGTGGCGGTGCTGAAGGCGATCCGCGACGCGCGGGCGGTCTGATCAGGCTTTTGGCTTCTTGCTTTGTTGCTGCAACTTGCCAAGGAACGCTGCCAAAGTGCCGGGCCAGAACGGCGCGCTGTCTTCCCTTGGCCAGGCCTCACGGTAGTCCGAAGGTCTACGGCCAAAGCATTTGCGGAAGGCAAAGGCGAAATGCGACAGGGTGTTGAACCCCGCCGCCGTGGCAATGTCGCGCACCGAAAGGCTGGTCGAGATCAGCAAGACCCGCGCGTGTTGTAACCGCACCAAAGTGCCAAACTGCACCACGGTGCAGCCAACGCTGCGGTTGAACTGCCGCTCCAACTGACGCTGCGAGGCCCCGAGAGCGGCGGCGATCTCTGGCACGGTCAGGGGTTCGGAGATGTTGCGCTCGATGAGCGCAATTGCTTGGCGCACGACTGGGGCAAGTTGATCCATCCCCTGCCCCAGCGTGCGGCGCTGCGGGGCGGTTCCGGGGCGGATCGGATGGTGCAGCATCTGGTCGGCCACCTCGCCCGCCATGCCCTCGCCATGGGCATCGGCAATCAGCCGCAGCATCAGATCAACCCCGGCTACCCCTCCGGCACAGGTCAGCACCGGCTCGTCCAAGGTGAAGAGGTTTTCGACAATGCGGATGTCGGGAAACTGCTCTTGAAAGCCCGGTGCCCATGACCAATGCGTTGCCACTCGACGCCCCGCCAGAAGCCCTGCCTTGGCCACCAGATAGCAGCCAAGCTCGACCGAGCAGATTCGCGCCCCGTCGCGGGCCTGCCTGCGGATCGAGGAGAAAAGCTCGCGGTTGGCATAGTGTTCGGCCCCCCAGCTGGCCAGAACGAAGATCGTCTCACCACGCCGGTTGCGCTCGCCAATCGGCCCCGCAGTGACCGTCAGCCCGTTCGAGGCGGTAACCTCCGGCCCCTCCATCGACAGGATTTCCCACGAATAGAGCGGCGCGGGCGCGAGGTAATTGGCGATGCGCAAGGGCTCGATCAGGGTGATGAGCGTGGTCATGTTGAAGCGCGGCACGATGAGGAAAGACATGCGCGCAGGTGCAGCACCATGGACCGCCGGGCGCGGGGCGGGCAGGTCTGCGGTGAGCTCAGGACTGGTGCGATTTTTCGACATGTCTGGACGATATCAGTCGAATTATTGGCAGGAAAGACGAATTGCAGGATCAAGATAATGGAAAACTTGGTCGCATGACCGCAGGGGGAGACCATGAATTTCGAGGTTGTTCTGACCTGTGCCGTGACGGGCGCGGGCGATACGGTGGGCAAAAGCAACCATGTTCCGGTGACCCCGGAAGAGATTGCCAACTCGGCCATCGAGGCGGCAAAGGCGGGGGCATCGGCGGTGCATCTGCATGTTCGCGACCCCAAGACAGGCAAGGGCTCGCGCGATCCGGTGCTGTTTCATGAAACGGTAGACCGCGTGCGCCAGTCGGGCGTCGACGTGGTCATCAACCTGACCGCCGGCATGGGCGGCGACTGGACGCCTGCCAAGGACAACTGGGCGATGCCCGGTCCCGGCACCGACATGATCGGCCCGGACGAACGCTTGGCCCATATCAAGGATTGCCTGCCCGAGATTTGCTCGCTGGATTGCGGGACGCTGAATTTCGGCAATGACGACACGATCTATATCTCCACCCCGCCGATCCTGCGGCGGATGGCGGCCTTGACCAAGGAATGGGGCGTCAAGCCCGAGTTGGAGGTCTTTGAACTGGGCCATATCCGCTTTGCCAAGGCGATGTATGCGGAGGGGCTTCTGGCCGATCCGCCGATGTTCCAACTGTGTTTGGGCATACCGTGGGGGGCTGACCAGTCGGTCGAGATCATGGCAGCTATGAAAGCGCAACTGCCGCCAGAGGCCAGCTGGGCCAGTTTCGGCATCAGCCGGATGCAGATGCCGATGGCCGCCGCCGCCGTGGCTTTGGGGGGCAATGTGCGGGTGGGGCTGGAAGACAATCTCTTCCTTGATCGCGGGGTTCTGGCGACCAATGCGCAACTTGTCGAACGGGCACGGACCATCATCGAAAGCATGGGTGCCAAGGTGCTGACGCCGCAACAGGCCCGCAACAAGCTGAAACTGCGGGGGGCCGGCGCCTGATGGCTGCAGGGCCAACCTCTGGTGGGCTGACACTGAGCCGCTTGGTCAAGCGCTATGGAGCGTTTGAAGCGGTGAGCGGCATCGACCTTGAGATCCGGCGCGGTGAGTTTCTGACGCTGCTTGGCCCTTCGGGTTCCGGCAAGACCACGCTTCTGATGATGATTGCGGGGTTTCAAGAGGCGACCTCGGGCGACATCCTTCTGGATGGCACTTCGATCACCACGACCCCGGCGGAAAAGCGCAATTTCGGTATGGTGTTTCAAGGCTATGCGCTGTTTCCCCATATGAGTGTCGCGGACAACATCGGTTATGCCCTGTCGGTTCGCGGCCGCCCCAAGCCCGAGATCGCGGCCAAAGTGGCCGAAATGCTGGATTTGGTGCAGTTGCAGGGCTTGGAACACCGACTGCCCGCCCAGCTTTCGGGCGGCCAGCAGCAGCGCGTGGCGCTGGCGCGGGCTTTGGTCTTTTCGCCGCCAGTTCTTCTTCTGGACGAACCCTTGGGCGCATTGGACCGCAAGCTGCGGATCGAGGTGCAGGCGCAACTGAAAGACTTGCATCGCCGGGTCGGCACGACCTTCGTCTATGTCACCCACGATCAGGATGAGGCGCTTTCGATGTCGGACCGCGTGGTCATCATGCGGACAGGGCGCATCGAACAGGTCGGCACGCCGGAGGAGCTATACACAAAGCCCAAGACCGAATTCGCAGCCTCCTTCCTTGGCAAAAGCAATTTTCTGCGCCGGGACGGGCGGATGTGGTCCGTCCGCCCTGAACGTATCGACCTCTTGGCGAAGGGTGCAGGGCGGGTTCAGGGCCGGGTGAAATCACTCAGCTATTTCGGACCCTTGCTGAAGTACCAGATCGAGACGGCCGAGCATGGCCTTCTGGAGGTGGATGTCGATGCCTGGCGCGGTGGGGCGGCTTTGCCCGATGGCACTCAGGTCGGGCTGGACTGGAAAGACGAAGCGGCGGTGCCGCTGGAAGCTTGAGATCACGAAGGCGGGCCGATCCCGCCTCATTGAAAACGGGAGGCAACTCCCTCAACACGGAGGAAAACCAATGCAAGACAAGCAGTTCATGCGTGAGACGGTCACCGAGGCCGCCCATGCCTTCCGCGCCGGTCGGCTGGACCGACGTTCTTTCCTTGCCCTGTGCGGGATGGCGGGCGTTGCCCTGCCTTCGGTTCTGGCCGGTAAGGCCGAAGCCGCCGCGGGCGAGATCGTTATGTGGAACTGGGGCGGCCAGTCCGAAGAATGCCATGGCTCGGCCATTGGCGCACCCTTCACCGCCGAAACCGGCATTCCGCTGAAGTTTGACACCTCCGGCCCCTTGCAGGGCAAGATCAAGGAGATGGTCGACAGCGGCAGTGTCACCGCTGACGTCTGCGACGCCGACCTTTTCGACGCCGTGGCGCTGGGTGCGACGGGCCATCTGGAGCCAATCGACTATGCGGTCGTCTCAAAAGATAAAACTCTGCCCGGCTACGCGCTGGACCACGGCGTCTCGATCATCCTTTACGGTTATGCCTTCATGTATGACACAGAGGCCTACAAAGACGCCCCGCCCGCAAGCTGGGCCGATTTCTTCGATACCGCCAAGTTCCCCGGCCAGCGGTCGCTCTACAAATGGGCAAATGGCTCGCTTGAGGCAGCCTTGATGGCCGACGGCGTGGCCAAGGATGCGCTTTATCCCATCGACCTTGACCGGGCGCTGGCCAAGGTGAAGGCGATAAAGGACAGCACAATCTACTGGGGTGCAGGGTCTGAAGCGCATGACATGATCGTCAATGGCGAGGTGTCGATGGGCATGGTCTGGCAAAACCGTGGCCGCAACATCGAGAAGGAAACCAACGGCCGCTACAAGATGGTGATGAACGGCGCCATCGCCATGCCGGGTGCCTATATCGTGCCAAAGGGCAACCCCGGCGGGCGCGAGGCGGCGATGAAGTTCATTGCCGTGTCGCAGTCGGTCGATGCGCAGCTTGGCCTCTTCTCCTGCCTTGGCATGACGCCGACCAATGCCGAAGCCATCGCCAAGATCTCGGCCGAAGATGCGCCCTACGCCATCACCTCCGAGGCGAACATGGCGGTCATCGCGCTGAACGACCCGACCTGGTGGGGCCAGAACACCGATGCGGCTGTGAACGCCTTCCTCGAGGCGATCAGCTAGGTCGTTTCATCCCTGCGGCGGCGCTCTCCGTCGCCGCAGGCACTTTCCCAATGGCTGAACATCCCATGACCCGCACCGCACGCCTCAATCCCGGCTGGTTTCTGGTAGCGCCCCTTCTGGCGCTGGTTGCGGTCATGTTTGCCGGGCCCTTGGCCAATATCTTCTGGCGCAGCTTCACCGATCCCGAACCGGGCTTGGCGAATTACGCCGCGCTGATCGAAAAGGAAAGCTTGCGCAAGCTGATCTGGACGACGCTGCGCATCTGCCTCGTCACTACGGTCCTGTCG
The DNA here is from genome assembly GCA_037127855.1 of Alphaproteobacteria bacterium. Lineage (GTDB taxonomy): Bacteria > Pseudomonadota > Alphaproteobacteria > Rhodobacterales > Rhodobacteraceae > Stagnihabitans. The sequence goes on along the minus strand of JBAXXO010000077.1, from coordinate 6,280 downwards.
GTCGTTCTGGGCTATTCCATTGCCTATGCCATGGCGAATGCAGCGGAAACCACGCGGCACAGGATGATGCTGTTCATCCTGATTTCCTTCTGGATTTCCGTCCTTGTCCGCACGTTTTCCTGGATGATGCTTCTGGGCCGCACAGGGCTTTTGAACAACGGGCTGATCGAGTTGGGCGTGATCACCCAGCCCATCCCCTTTGTTCGCAACGAGCTGGGCGTGCTGATTGGCATGGTCCATTACATGATCCCCTATGCCGTGCTGCCGATCCTTGCCGCGATGCAGGGGATTGACGGGCGCGTGTTGCAAGCCTCGCGCAATCTGGGTGCCAGCCCGGCGCAGACGTTTCGGCGGGTTTATCTGCCCTTGACCAAGCCCGGCATCATCGCGGGCTCGCTGCTGGTCTTCATCCTGTCCCTGGGTTTTTACGTCACGCCCGCCATTATGGGCGGCGGCAAGGTGCTGATGATTGCCGAGTATATCTCGGTGCAGATCCTTATAACCCTAAGATGGGGCACCGCGGCGATGCTGGCGATCCTCATGCTGGGGTCGGTCCTGGGCCTGCTTTACGTGCTGTCGCGCTTCATGAAATTGTCCGAGGCTTTGGGCGGGGGGCGCACATGACCCCCACCGCCACACCCATCGCACGTCTGAACCGCATCATCGCCTGGTGCCTTTTGGTCTTTCTGGTGGCCCCGGCACTGGTGGCCATCCCGGTCTCTTTCACCTCGCAGAACTATCTGTCGCTGCCTTGGGACGGGCTGTCGCTGCAGTACTACCGAGAGGTCTTCACCTCGCCCGACTGGATTTCCTCCTTCTTCCAAAGCACCTTCATCGGCATCACTTCGGCAGCCCTCGCCACGCTCATCGGCACCCTCGCCGCCGTTGGCCTCTGGCGGCTGGCCTCGCGCTGGGGCGAGGTGGTGCGCGGCATCCTGCTGTTGCCGCTGGTCATCCCGCCGATCATCGCGGCCATGGCCTTCTACCGGCTCTACGTGCCCTTGGGGCTGATCGACAGCTATGCAGGCCTGATCCTGGCCCATGCCGTGCTGGCCGCCCCCTTGGTCTTGATCACGGTCTCGGCCTCGCTTGCGGGCTTTGACCGGCGGCTGGAACAGGCTTCGCGCAATCTGGGGGCCACCTCGGCGCAGACCCTGCGGCGGGTCATCATCCCCTCTATCCGCCCCGGCGTGATTTCGGGTGCGGTCTTTGCCTTCATCGCCTCCTGGGACGAGATCGTCGTCACACTGTTCCTGTCGAAATTCACCGTCTACACCCTGCCGCGCCGCATGTGGAACGGCATCCGCGAGAACACCGACCCGGCCGTTGCCGCCGCCGCCGTGATCCTGCTGGGGGTCACCGTTGCGGCCTTTCTGATCTGGGGCGCAGCCCTGCGCCGCACCCGCCATAACAAACAGAGCACGACATGACCAATCACCACAACCTCGACGCTGAAACCCGCATGGTGCTGGAGACCGTCCGCGGCTTTGTTAAGGATGAAATGCAGCCGCATGAGGACCTTGTGGACCGCCAAGGCTTCGTCCCCGAGGAACTGGGCCGCGAGATCGAGAAGAAGTCCAAAGCCCTGGGTCTTTTCGCCGCCAACCAGCCGGAATCTGTGGGCGGGGGCGGGTTGTCCCTGAAAGCCCTCAGCCTGGTCGAGCGCGAATACGGCAAGACCAGCCACGCGCTGCATTCCTGGGTTGCCCGGCCAACCGAGCTGTTGCTTGCTTGTGAGGGCGATCAGCGCGCAACCTACCTTGCCCCCTGCATCACCGGCGAAAAGCGCGAGCTTTTTGCCCTGACCGAACCTGATGCCGGATCGGACGCCATGGGGATGAAATCCAACGCCCGGCGTGACGGGGCGGACTGGATCCTGAACGGGTCCAAGCATTTCATCTCGGGCCCCTGCATGCCCGACTTCGCCATCGTCTTTGCCGCAACCGGGTTTGACGAGACGAAACGCGGGCCGCGAAAGCGCGTTACCGCCTTCCTCGTCGATGTCGGCACCCCCGGTTTCGACATCCGCGAAGGCAACAAATCGGTCAGCTATCGCGGTTACAAGACGTGGCAGCTTTTCTTTTCGGATGTGCGTCTTGGGCCGGGGCAAGTCTTGGGCGAAGAGGGCAAGGGCTTTGACCTCGCCGGTCAATGGCTGACCATGGGGCGGGTCTGGGTTGGCACGTCGTGCTGCGGCAAGGCCGAGCGTATTCTGGAAATGGCCAGCGAATGGGCGGCCTCCCGCAAGCAGTTTGGCCAGCCCATCGGGCAGTTTCAGGGCACCGGATTCAAATTGGCCGATATGGCCCTGGGCCTGCGCGCAGGCGATTTGCTGGTAGCCGACGCGGTCGAACGCGCCGAGGCGGGGATCCTGACCGATGCGGATGTGTCGATGGTGAAACTCTACTGCTCCGAAATGGTCAACCGCGCCGCGGACGACTGCGTCCAGATTTTTGGTGGCATGGGGTTGGTCGAGGAAATGCCAGTTCAGCGCCTGTGGCGCGAGGCGCGGTTGGAGCGCATCTGGGACGGCACCTCGGAAATCCAGCGCCACATCATCAGCCGCGCGATCCTCAGGCCGCTTGGCGCATGACCCCAGCCCAGCGTGCCAATCTTCGGCGCCTCTTGTCGCCCCGTCACATTGCCTTTGTGGGCGGGCGGGATTGTCTGACCGCGATTGGCGAGGCAGAGCGGCGCGGCTTCAAAGGCGCGATCTGGCCCGTGAACCCCTCGCGGGCCGAGATGCGAGGCCATGCCTGCTTTACCAGTATTGGCGATTTACCCGAAGCCCCGGACGCGGTATTTCTGGCCGTCCCGGCAGTCGCCGCCATCGAGGTCACTCGGATCCTCGCCGCGCGCGGCGCGGGCGGGATCGTCTGTTATACGGCGGGGTTTCGTGAGGCGGGCGGCGACGGGGCTGCAATGGAATTGGCCCTCGTCAAGGCAGCCTGCGATATGGCGCTCATCGGCCCGAACTGCTATGGCGCGATCAACTTCCGTTCAGGCACGGCGCTTTGGCCCTTTGCCCATGGCGGCGGCTGCCCGCAGGGTTACGGGGCGGCGATCGTGACGCAATCGGGGATGCTGTCGTCCGACATCCTGATGACGCAGCGTGGCTTGCCCCTGACCCATATGGTTTCCTGCGGCAATCAGGCGGCGCTCAGTCTAGAAGACTTTCTCGACTTTCTGATCGACGAGCCGGACGTGCGCGCAATCGGGCTGCATATCGAAGGCCTGCGCAGTGTGGCGCGGTTTCATGATACGGCCTTGCGCGCCCTGGCAAAGGGCATCCCGGTGGTGGCGCTCAAAACCGGCTCTTCCAGCATTGGTGCGGCCCTGACGGTCAGTCACACCGGTTCGCTTTCCGGCTCGGATGCCCTTTACGACGCGCTTTTTGCGCGCTGCGGCGTCATCCGGGTCGAGACGCCGCCCGATCTGATCGAAACGCTGAAGTTCCTTGTACTGGCCGGAGTTCCCAAGGCGAACCGGGTTGCAGGCTTCCCCTGCTCGGGCGGGGGCGCAACCATGCTGGCCGACCGGGCCGAAAAGATCGGGCTGGCGTTCCCGCCGGTCCCACCATCGATTCATGCAAGGCTTGCGGCCCTGCTGCCACCGATCGCGACGGTTTCTAACCCGTTGGATTACACCACCCCGATCTGGGGAGACCCGGCACGAACCGGCCCGGCCTTTGCCGAAGCCATGGACCAGACCGCCGCGGCGGCGGCGGTTCTGGTGCAAGACTATCCGGCACCGGGTCTGGACGAAAGCCTGGGCTTTTACCGCGCCGATGCCGGTGCCTTCATTGCTGCTGCAAGGGCGCGTGGTCTGCCGGCAGCGGTCTTGGCCACCTTGCACGAAAACATGGACCCAAGCACCCGCGATTGGCTGATCACGCAGGGGGCGGCGCCACTTCTGGGTATTGCCGAGGGCCTGGGTGCCATAAGGAACGCAATCTGGTGGGGGCAACGGCAGCGCGCACTTGCCACTGCGATGCCCGAGCCCTTGCAGATGCCACCGCCGCAAGCGGTGCTTCGCGGTCTGACCGAGGCTGAAAGCAAAGCCCTGCTTCTTGACCACGGACTGCCCGTCCCCAGAGCGCGCGTGACGCGTTCTGCGCAGCTGGAAGCAGGCGCGACCGGCCTAAGCTTTCCCTTGGCTCTCAAGATGATCGGCCCGCGCCTCGCCCACAAGTCCGAGGCCGGCGCTGTGGCACTCGACATTGCCGATGTCGCAACCCTGCAATCTGCTGCGATCAAGATGACGGCCTCGGTCACCGCACATGATTCGCAGGCAGTCACCGATGTCTTCCTGATCGAGGAAATGGCGCCCCGCCCGATAGCCGAACTCCTGATCAGCCTTCGGCGCGATACCGAATTCGGGCCAGCCTTGACCCTCGCTGCAGGAGGCGTCATGGCCGAGATACTGAAGGACAGCGGCAACCTTCTGCTGCCTGCCACGACCGATGATATTCTTGCCGCGATCAATGCCTTACGGATTGCCCCTGTCCTTTACGGCTATCGCGGTGCTGCGAAAGCCGACATGGATGCCCTGCTGGCGGTGATCATGGGCCTGCAGAAGATGTTCCTGTCCGACACGTCCTTGGCCGAAATCGAGATCAACCCAGCCTTTGTCGGACCGACCGGTGCTGCCATAGTCGATGCGCTGATCCATGTCCGCACTTGAAAGCCATCCAAACCCCGACCTTTCGGTCGATGAGGACCTGCGGCAAGGCTGGAACCGGCCCGAGAACCGCCGACAGGGCTTTCACAATGCACATCTTATCTTTCGGCGCAGCTTGTCGATCCGCTCTCGGAGAACGCTGACCCTGAGACATGCCGAAGACCTTGCTGTCGCTCGCCGCGCCGACAAGTTGGGGCTGGCGCAATGCACCGGCTTCTCTGCCCTTGTTGTTGCGCAGGCGGGGGAGATTCTTCATGCTAGGGCTGCATCGGATTTTGCCCTCGAACGACCGCACTCGATCCAGTCGATCACCAAGATGCATATGCATCTGATTGCCGGGCACATGATCGACCAAGGGATTCTCGACTTGGAAGCGAAGGCGGGTGACTATTTGCCGGACCTCAGCTCTGGGTATTGCGATGCCCGTATTCGCGCCCTGTTGGATATGGATGTCAGCAACGATTTTTCCGAGGACTATTCAAACCCCGCCGCCGATTGCTATCGCGAAGAAGAGGCATTGGGCTGGCGCATTCCGGCCGATGGCCAGCCAGAGATGAGCCTGCATGATTTTGCCTGCAGTATCACCGGGGGCAACCTTGCGAACCGGTCAGGCTATGTGGACTACAAGTCTGCCAATACGGATGTCCTGACCCTGATCGCGGCCAAACTGATTGACCTCCCGGCTGCTTTAGCCAGTATTTGTGACGCGGTGGGCTATGCAGGCGCACTGCACATCAGCCTAAGCCCGGAAGGACTTCCAGCCTTCTCTGGCGGCGGCTGTCTAGCGGCGCTGGACCTCGCTCGCTTCGGTCTGCTCTTCGCACGACGTTTTGCCGGTGTCGAAGGCGCGTCCTGCGGTTCCAGGCGCTTTTTGGAGTCCTGCCGCAACGCAAAAGGGCCGGCGTTGTCGAGAAGCCGGCCATGGCAGCGCTATTCTGGCCATCTGATGACGGATGGCTTGCGCGTCGGTCACGCAGGATACGGCGGCCAGTATCTGATGATTGACCCCGACAGCGGCCGGGTTGCCTTGTATCTTGGTGTTCTCGAGAACGAGAGCGGCTATGACGAGGCCTTTATGGCCCGGATCGCGCGGTCGCTGGAAGCGCTTTTGGCTGATCAAAAGTGACCCGGCGTCAGGCTCAGTTGGGCTCCGGCCGACCGGAAACAGACAAAATCATGACATGGCCCGATGCTGCCCGCGATCACGAGAAAACCCGTGGGCAGGTTTCCAAGATCGCTGGCTTATTCAGACGCAAGTTGGTTCAGACTGCCATCATGTGGGTGCTGTCCGACGAATGTAAACCAGTCTCCGCCACCCCAAAGCCGTTTCACTGAAGCGCAGTTTATCGGGATGATCAATGAGCAGGATGCGAGATTGCCGACGGCTGAACTGCGCCGGAAGCATCGTACCATGCGCCTTCGCGTTCCGGGCGTGGGGCTGGAGCTTGGCCAGTGGCCACATCTCGATCCGATCCGGGGCAAAGCTCAGCGTCATGGGCGGGTCAGTCCTCGGATCAAGGTGGATACCCCTGGCTTCCGGACTCCGGGGTCCAGACTGGACTCCACGTGGGGCCCAGCGGCCACCAGGAGTGTCCAGCAT
>JBAXXO010000076.1:0-12720 GCA_037127855.1 Alphaproteobacteria bacterium | reverse complement strand
GTAGGGCGCGCGGGTGGCGGGGGCGGGAGCCTCCGGCGGGGATATTTGAAAAAAGATGAATGGGGTTGCGGCGGGTTTGGCTGCGACCGGGATGGGCATGGCCCGGGCTTTGAGGAGGGGACGGATGGTCTTTGATTTCCTGCGGGGGGCGCCGGAGGCGGGACCGCCGACGATGGTGGTGGACAAGAAAGCCTCGGCGACGGGGCGGGTGGTGGCCTGGGGGTCGTCGGGGCGGGTGGCATGGAGTCCGCGCGACGCCGTGTCGCTGACGCGGACCGGGTTTCTGGGCAATCCGATCGGATTTCGCGCCGTGAAGGTGATTGCCGAGGCGGCGGCGGCGCTGCCTTTGGTGTTGCAAGACGCCAATATGCGCTATGATCTGCATCCGTTGCTGGACCTGATGCGGCATCCCAATGCGGCGCAGGGGCGGGCGGAATTGTTCGAGGCGCTGTACGGCTTTTTGCTGTTGCAGGGCAATGCATACATCGAGGCGGTTCCGGGTTTGGGCAAGTTGCCTGCCGAGTTGCACGTGCTGCGATCGGACCGGATGAATGTGGTGCCGGGGGCCGATGGCTGGCCGGTGGCCTATGACTATGTCGTGGGCAACCGGACGCATCGGTTTGCCGTGGAACAGGACTATGCGCCGATCTGCCACATCAAGTCGTTCCATCCGCAGGACGACCATTACGGTCTGTCGCCGATGCAGGCGGCGGCGGTTGCGGTGGATGTGCATGGGTCGGCGTCCGCCTGGTCGAAGGCCTTGCTGGACAATGCCGCAAGGCCGTCAGGGGCGATGGTGTACAAGGGAGCGGATGGGCAGGGCAGCCTGACCAACGATCAATATGACCGGCTGGTGGGCGAGTTGGAGGCCAATCATCAGGGTTCGCGCAATGCCGGGCGGCCGATGTTGCTGGAGGGCGGGCTTGACTGGAAGCCGATGGGGTTCAGCCCCAGCGATATGGAGTTTCAGCAGACCAAGGAGCAGGCGGCGCGGGAGATCGCGATTGCCTTTGGCGTGCCGCCGATGCTGATCGGCATCCCGGGCGATGCGACCTATGCCAATTATCAAGAGGCCAACCGGGCCTTTTTTCGGTTGACGGTCTTGCCGCTGGCGACGCGGGTGACGGCGGCGATTGCGGTCTGGATGTCGAAGTTCAGCGGCGAGGACATCGAGTTGAAGCCGGATCTGGACCAGATTCCCGCCCTTGCGGTTGAGCGCGATCAGCAATGGGCGCGGGTGGGGGCGGCGGATTTTCTGACGCCCGAGGAAAAGCGCCTGCTGTTGGGGCTGCCACCCTTGACGGGCGCATGACTCCGCGCCGGTCGCCTGAAGGGTCACGGTTCTTGTATGACGGCTTTGATCCCGCCACAGCGCGGATCGAGGCCAATGAACGTGTGGCCGAGGAGCGTTGGGCGGCGCTCGATTACCGGTTGGAATTGATCGACGGCACGCTGGAGCGGTTGGAAAAGCGCATCTGGCTGGGCGTTTACGGTGTGGCAGCATTTCTGGTGTCGCAGATGGCCGAGGTACTGATCGCAGCAGCGACAAAGTGAGGTTCACGATGCAATGGAAGATGGAAGGCGCGCCGGAGCGCAAGTTCACCGGGACAGATGCCGGAACGGGTGCCGGGTTGACCGTCACCGAGGGGCGGGTCGTGTCGGGCTATGCCAGTTTGTTCGGCCTGCGCGATCAGGGGGGCGATGTGGTGCAGAAGGGTGCCTATGCGCAGAGCCTGAAGGCGCTGGCCGCCGCCGGGCGGCAGGTCAAGATGCTGTGGCAGCATGATCCCGCGCAGCCGATCGGCGTCTGGGATGAGGTGCGCGAGGATGCCAAGGGCCTGTTCGTCAAGGGCCGCATTCTGATCGAGGTGGAAAAGGGCCGCGAGGCGGCGGCCTTGCTGACGGCGGGAGCGATCGACGGATTGTCGATCGGCTACAAGACCGTCAAGGCGGAACGCGATGGCAAGGGCAACCGCCTTTTGTCACAGCTGGAGCTTTGGGAAGTGTCACTGGTGACCTTTCCCATGCTTCAAGAGGCGCGGGTTTCGGCCAAGGGTGACATGCCCGACGCCGCATTCTGGCGCGACCTGGCAGCGATCTTTGACGACGCGCGCCAATCAATGGCCAAGCGCTAGAGCGGGCCTTCACGACCAACCTGAGGAACCAGATATGACCGAGATTAAGGCTCGGGCCGGGGAAGACTTGCCCCAGGCCCTGCATCCGGGTGCGGAAGTGAAATCCGCGATGGCCGGATTTGTGAATGCCTTCAAAGGCTTTCAGGACGATGTGAAACTTTCATTGCAACAACAGGAAGAGCGTTTGACCATGCTGGATCGTAAAACCACGAGCTATGCCCGCCCCGCACTGTCGACTCATGTCGAGATGGACCTGTCGCACAAGCAGGCGCTGGCCACCTATCTGCGCACCGGCGATGATGACGGCCTGCGCGGCCTGACGCTGGAAGGCAAAGCCCTGTCGACCGCCGTTTCTGCCGATGGCGGTTTCCTTTTGAACCCGCAGATGAGCGAGAACATCCAGTCGATGCTGTCATCGACCGCCTCGTTGCGTTCGATTGCCAATGTCGTGCAGATCGATGCAACCACCTATGATGTCATTGTGGACAACACCGATGTCGGCTCGGGCTGGCAGACGGAGGTGGCCGCTGTCCCGGAAAGCACGACGCCGAACATCAACCGCATCTCGATCAAGCTGCATGACCTGTCGGCGATGCCGAAGGCCAGCCAGCGTTTGCTGGATGACACGGCGTTTGACGTGGAAAACTGGCTGTCGCAAAAGATCGCCACGCGGTTTATCCGTGCGGAAGCCTCGGCCTTTATCAATGGCACGGGCACCGATCAGCCCAAGGGCCTTTTGTTGCCGAACAAGGTGGCCAACACCGCGTGGACCTGGGGCAATCTGGGCTATGTCGCGACCGGCGCTGCCAGCGATTTCAACACCACCAATCCGCTGGATTGCCTGGTCACGCTGGTTTACGCGCTGGCGGCTGATTATCGCGGGAATGCGACCTTTGTCATGAACAGCAAGACCGCGGGCGCGGTGCGCAGGATCAAGGACACGGTTGGTCGCTTCATGTGGACGGATTCGGTGGCGGCGGGCCAGCCTGCGACACTGATGGGCTACCGGGTGCTGGTGTCGGAAGACATGCCCGATATTGGGGCCAACACCTATCCGATCGCCTTTGGCGATTTCAATTCGGGGTATACGATTGCCGAACGCCCCGACCTGCGCATCTTGCGCGACCCCTTCTCGGCCAAGCCGAACGTGCTGTTCTATGCCTCCAAGCGCGTGGGCGGTGATGTGACCGACTTTGCTGCCATCAAGCTGTTGAAAGTCGCGGTTTCCTGACCTTGGTCGCTGGCCCGACCCCATTGCCGGGGTCGGGTCGTTAAGGGGCAGGGCCCAAAGACATCTTGCAGGGAAGGAGCATCCCGATGTTGTTGACCGAGTTGACAACCGTTGCGTCGAACGCGTTGCCGGTTCAGGCTTTGAAGGATCATTTGCGGCTGGGCACGGGGTTTTCGGACAGCGGCATGCAGGACGGTTTGATCGAAACCTATCTGCGGACGGCCATATCGGCGGTCGAGGGCCGGATCGGCAAGACGTTGATCACGCGTCGGTTTCGGCTGAGGCTGGAGGGATGGCGCGATTTGTCCGAGCAGGCGTTGCCGGTTGCCCCGGTCAGTGCCATCGTCTCATTGACGCTGTATGACGCCGCGAACGCGGCGACGGTGGTTGCGAACAGCCGCTATCGTCTTGTCCAGGACACCCACAGGCCCAAGCTTGTGTCAGTGGGGTATCTGCTGCCGACGGTTCCGTCGGATGGCAGGATCGAGGTGGTGTTCGATGCCGGTTTTGGAACGACCTGGGCAGAAGTGCCGTCGGATTTGCAACAAGCGGTGATGATGCTGGCGGCGCAGTATTACGAACGCCGCAACCAGTTTGCCGAAACCCAGCCAGGGCTGCCCTATCCGGTGCAGACGCTGATCGAACGTTGGCGGATTGTGCGCGTGTTGGGAGGGGGTACGGCATGACCACGCCAGACCTCAATCGGTCGCTGTTGCTGGAGGCGCCCACGCAAGTCGCCGATGGTGCCGGGGGATATTCCGTGACCTGGACAGTGATCGGAACGCTGTGGGGCGACATCAAGGCCGGCAGCGGGCGCGATCTGGCGGGGGTCGAGATCACCCTGGCATCGGTGCCCTATCGCATCACGGTCCGGGGGGCACCGGTCGGTTCACCGCGCAGACCGCTGCCGCAGCAACGTTTTCGCGATGGCACAAGGGTTTATCACATTCTGGCCGTGACCGAGCAGGATTACGAGGCGCTGTATCTGACCTGTTTTGCGCGTGAGGAGGTGCCGCAATGAGCTATGCAGCTGCCGCCGCCCTGCAATCGGCGGTCTATGCCCGGTTGACGGGCTATGCCCCTTTGGCTGGGGTCACGGTCGTGGATGCCGTGGCCCCCGGATCGGGCGCTGGCAAGTTCATCTTGCTGGGACCCGAAACCGCGAGCGACAAGGGCGGCAAGGGCTATGCCGGGGCCGAACACCAGTTTCAAGTCTCGGTCATCAGCGATGAGACGGGTTTCTTGAGTGCCAAGGTCATCGCCGGTCGGGTGTCTGACGCCTTGGCCGGTGCCACGCTGAGCCTGGCGGCGGGCAGGTTGGTGGACCTGTCCTTTGTCCGGGCGATCGCGCGGCGTCTGAATGAGGGCGATCAACGCCGCATCGATCTGGTCTTTCGCGCCCGCATCGATTTCTAGACGATTTTCAGCAAACCAACCGCAGGCGCCTTGGCGTTCGGTTCAAGACGGAGAGAGACGATGGGTGTTCAAAACGGCAAGGACCTGCTGATCAAGGTGGATTTGATCGGTGACGGTCAATTCGTGGCCATGGCGGGTTTGCGTGCCACCAAGATCGGGTTCAATGCAGAGACGGTCGATGTGACGTCGCTGGGTTCAGCAGGCGGGTGGCGAGAGTTGTTGGGCGGGGCAGGGGTCAAGACGGCATCCATCTCGGGGTCGGGGGTGTTTCGCGACGCCAACACGGATGAACGGGCACGGCAGATTTTCTTTGACGCCGAGATGCCAAATTTTCAGGTCGTGATCCCCAGTTTCGGCATCGTTCAGGGACCGTTTCAGATCACGGCCATCGAATATGCTGGAAACTACAATGGCGAAGCGACCTATGACATGTCGTTCGCCTCGGCCGGGCTTTTGAGATTCACGGCGATCTGATGGTCAACCCCTATGCTGGAGAGGTTTCGCTGACCTTGGATGGTCAGATCCATGTCGCCAAGTTGACGCTGGGTGCCTTGGCGGAGTTGGAAACCGCGCTTGAAACGGGATCGCTGGTCGAACTGATCGAACGATTCGAAGGGCGCGCGTTTTCAACGCGGGATGTTCTGGCGCTGATCGTGGCAGGACTGCGGGGCGGCGGTTGGCGCGGCACGTCGGCCGATCTGATGCAGGTGGAGATTGGTGGCGGACCGATGGAGGCGGCGCGTGTGGCGGCCATGTTGTTGGCCCGTGCCTTCGCTTTGCCGAATGACGCATGACTCTGTTGGATTGGCCGGGATTGATGCGGGCCGGGATGAAGGGGTTGGGTTTGACCCCGGAGGAGTTCTGGAACCTGACACCCATCGAATTGAAAATCATGCTGGGGTCGGATGGACCCTCCCCGGCGATCAGCAGGGCGCGGTTCGACGAGTTGGCAGCCGCATATCCCGATACAGGAAAGGCAGGAACAGGTGACGGACATCGTTGACCTGACGGATCAGATCGCCGCCTTGGAGGCGACGCTGGGTGGCACGGTTGGAATCGTTTCGGCCTTTGAGGGTGAATTGTCCAAGATGCAGGACAGTCTGGTTTTCACCGGTCGTGAGGTGGGGTCGCTGGCCTCTGGGTTCAGCAGTGGATTGCGACGCGCCTTTGACGACGTGGCCTTTGACGGAATGAAACTGTCCGATGCCCTGAAAGGTGTTGCAAAAAGCATGGCCGACACCGTGTTCAACACAGCGATGAAGCCGGTTCAGAATGCCGTGGGTGGCTTCTTTGCCAATGGTGTCAATACCTTGCTGGGCGGAGCAATGCCCTTTGCCAAAGGTGGGGCGTTCTTGCAGGGCCAGGTGATGCCCTTTGCCAAGGGTGGCGTGGTGTCCCAACCGACGAGGTTTGGCATGCGCGGTGGGATGGGATTGATGGGCGAAGCGGGGCCAGAAGCCATAATGCCGCTGACCCGCGGCCCGGATGGCCGGCTTGGGGTGCAGGCCGCCAATGGCGGGCGTCCGGTGACGGTCGTCATGAACATCAGCACCCCGGACGTTCAGGGGTTTCAGCGCAGCCAAAGCCAGATCGCCGCACAAGCCTCGCGGGCCTTGGCGCGCGGTCAACGCAACAGGTGAGGACGAGATGAATTTCCATGAAATTAGGTTCCCGACCGGTCTGAGCTTTGGTTCGACCGGCGGCCCTGAACGCCGCACCGACATCGTGACGATGGTGAACGGATTTGAAGAAAGAAATACGCCCTGGGAGCATTCGCGGCGACGCTATGATGCCGGACTGGGGCTGCGATCCCTGGATGATGTCGACACCTTGATCACCTTTTTCGAAGCCCGGCGTGGGCAGCTTTATGGATTTCGGTGGAAAGACTGGTCGGACTACAAATCCTGTCCGCCATCGCGGGATGTCGGACCGTTGGATCAGGAAATCGGACGCGGAGATGGCCGGACAACGACGTTCCTGCTGAAGAAGCTTTATGTTTCCGGCGACCAATCCTATGCGCGGCCAATCCTAAAACCGGTGGCCGGAAGCGTGCGTGTTGCTTTGGCAGCTGATCCAAAGGTTGATACCGTGGAATTCAATGTCGACCTGACGCGTGGCCGTGTGATCTTTACCAGCCCACCCGATATCGATGTTCGGATCACTGCCGGGTTCGAGTTTGATGTGCCTGTCCGGTTCGACACGGACCGAATTCACACCTCGATGGCGACCTTCAACGCCGGCGAAGTTCCCGCCGTTCCTGTGATCGAAGTGAGGCTATGATGTCTGACAAAGATGGCCTCATCGAGACCTTAAAAACTGGCGCAGCCACAACGTGCAATGCATGGTTGATCGTCAGAAAGGATGGCCGGACTTTTGGGTTCACGGACCATGACAATGACCTTGAATTTGAGCATGCGGTCTTTAAGGCCAACAGCGGTCTAAGCGCAGGAGCGCTGCAATTGAATTCAGGCATGGCCGTCGACAACACCGAAGTAACCGGAGCGTTGACTGATGACGGACTTACCGAGTTTGATCTGGCGGCGGGTCGCTTTGATGGTGCCATGGTGACGACGTGGCTGGTCAACTGGGCCAACGTGGCGCAGCGCGTGATCCAATTTCGTGGAAGCTTTGGTGAAATACAGCGGAGCGCAGGGGAATTCAAAGTCGAACTGCGCGGCCTAACCGAAGGGCTGAATCAGCAAAAAGGCAGAGTGTACCAGCCCAATTGCACCGCAGTCTTGGGCGATCACGAATGCCGTTTTGACCTGAACCAGCCCAGGTTTTCACTGGAGTCACGCGTCTTGTCGATCGGCAACAAGGGCGAATATCAATTTCAGTCACAGCCGGGCTTTCCAGAGCACTGGTTTGAGCGCGGTCGTGCCACCATCCTAACCGGTCCGGCCGAAGGCTTGCTGGGCGTGGTAAAATCTGATCGTGAAATCAATGGTGTCCGCCAAATCGCATTATTGGTCAACTTTGATATGGCTCCCCAAGTTGGTGATTTGATCAGGCTTGAGGCTGGCTGCGACAAGCTTGCAGATACTTGTCGATCAAAATTTGCGAACTTTCTGAATTTTCGAGGGTTTCCCCATGTTCCAGGAACGGATTGGGTCGCATCCTATCCTGTTGCAAGTCAACGGAATGACGGACAGAGTAGACAAAAATGAATTTCCAAGAAAAAATCGTTGAAGAAGCGCGACGCTGGATCGGTACCCCCTATAGACAACAGGCTTCGGCGTGTGGTGCTGGAGCAGATTGTCTCGGCCTTGTTCGTGGTGTTTGGCGCAACTTGATTGGTGCTGAACCGGAAACCATTCCACCCTATACGGACGATTGGGCCGAGCCGACAGGCGAGGAAGTATTGCTGGCGGGAGCCCTGCGTTGGCTTATTCCAAAATCGCTTCATGCGACGGATGATGCGGATATCGTTGTGTTCAGGATGCGAAACGCGGGCATAGCAAAGCACTTGGCCATCACTGCCAGATTGAATGACCATCCTACCATCATTCACTCCTACACGAACCATGGCGTTGTAGAGACCTCCTTATCCAGGCCTTGGCACAATAGAATTGTTGGCCGCTTCGAATTCCCCCAGGAGAGAAAATAATGGCGACGATCTTACTTTCAGCCGCTGGCGCGGCGATCGGCTCTGGCTTTGGCGGAACAGCGCTTGGACTATCTGGCTCGGTAATTGGACGCGCGATTGGTGGCGCAGTTGGACGTTCAATCGATCAGCGAATTATTGGTGCCGGGTCAGATCCAGTCGAAACGGGACGCATTGATCGGTTTCGCATTTCAGCAGTTGGATATGGCGTGCCGATGCGTGAAGTGTGGGGGCGCATGCGCGTTGCAGGTGAGGTGATCTGGGCCTCAAGGTTCAACGAATCGATGCAATCGATGCGTCAGACAGGTGGCGGCAAAGGTTCCCCGAAGCCAGTCACACAAACATTCTCATATTCTGTCAGCCTGGCGATTTCCTTATGTATGGGAGAAGCAAGTTCCGTCGGTCGCGTCTGGGCAGATGGAGTCGAAATTGCAAAAAACAGCCTGAACATCCGTTTCTATCCGGGCAGTGAGGATCAACTACCGGATTCTAAGATCGAAGCCGTAGAGGGTGTGGGATTTGCCCCAAGCTATCGCGGAACATGCTATGTTGTCATCGAGGAGCTTCAACTAAGCCGATTTGGGAATAGAGTTCCCCAATTCTCATTCGAAGTCATTCGTGAAGCCAAGGGGTTCGCAGCGGCAACGCCCAGCAACATTCCGCAATCGGTTCGTGCCGTGGCTTTGATCCCTGGCTCTGGAGACTATTCACTTGCAACTTCTCCAGTCCATTTCAATATTGCACCCGGAAAGAACAAGACAGCGAATGTTCACTCTGTACAGGACATGTCTGATTTTCAACTCTCACTTAATCAAATGACGGATGAACTGCCCAATTGTGAGGCAGTATCCCTTGTCGTCAGTTGGTTTGGAAGTGACCTTCGTTGCGGACATTGCCGTGTTAAGCCGAAAGTTGAGCAAAACTTGAACGATTCCAGAGCGATGCCATGGAAAGTATCAGGGGTACTACGTAGCGGCGCAAGTGTAGTTCCGTCTGCCGGTGGACGGCCAATCTACGGTGGAACACCATCTGACCAGTCGGTTGTTGCAGCGATAAAGGCTATACGTGCATCAGGCAAATCGGTGATGTTCTATCCGTTTATACTTATGGACCAATTGCAAGATAATGGACTGCCAGATCCGTGGTCGGAAGCAAATAGTCAGCCTGAATTGCCTTGGAGAGGCAGGATCACCTTATCCCGCGCGCCAGGTCTACCAGGCTCTTCAGATCGAACATCTGCTGCGGAAGTCGAATTGAATGCCTTTTTGGGATCGGCCAATCCAAATGATTTTACCCAATCCGAGGACACGGTCCACTTTGCAAATCCAGCTGAATGGGGATATAGAAGGTTCATTCTGCACTACGCCCATCTTTGTGTGCTCGCAGGGGGAGTAGATTCGTTTTGTATCGGGTCAGAGCTAAGGAGCCTGACGCAAATACGCGCGCAGGCAAATGCCTTTCCCATGGTTGTGGCACTACGTCAGTTGGCAGCAGAAGTGAAATCTATTCTGGGATTCGGAACCAAGGTTTCATATGCTGCAGATTGGTCAGAGTACTTTGGGTATCATGTTGACGGCGATGTGTTCTTTCATCTCGATCCACTTTGGGCAGACCCAAGCATTGATTTTGTCGGCATTGACAATTATATGCCGATCTCCGACTGGAGGGATAACAAGGATCACAAGGATAAGGAGTGGAACTCCATATACAATATCGAGTATCTCTTGGCTAACATTGCAGGGGGTGAGGGTTTTGACTGGTATTATGAGGGTTCGGATGCAGAGAATCAGCAGATCCGGCGCCCAATATCTGATGGCGCCTTCGGTGAGGATTGGGTATTCCGCTATAAGGATATGAAAGGCTGGTGGTCTAATCAGCACCATGACCGAGTAGGCGGCGATAGAAACTCGATACCAAGTCCATGGTTACCTGGAATGAAACCAATTCGATTTACTGAATATGGGTGTGCTGCAGTAGACAAGGCTACAAACCAGCCAAATAAATTTCTTGATAGCAAATCATCAGAGTCATGTTTACCGCGCGCTTCGAACGGGGAGCGGGATGACTACATCCAGCTTCAATATCTTCGCGCGATGGCGATCTTTTGGAATGACGAAGTCAACAATCCGCAGGCAGCTCAGTATGCGGGACGAATGATTGACTTTGGGAATAGCTTCGTTTGGGCATGGGATGCGCGCCCTTATCCGGACTTTCCCGGCAATTCGAACGTGTGGAGTGACACGGGTAACTATGCCAGAGGTCACTGGTTAAATGGGAGATCATCAAATCAGCAACTATCTGACGTCGTAGCTGATTTGTGCCGAGACGAACTAACGCAGGATTGCGTTGATGTTTCAGAACTGTATGGTGTCCTTCGGGGGTATCATGCTGACAGTAGTGATTCTCCTCGGTCTAAGTTACAAACTCTCTCGTTTGTGTTCGGGTTTGACATTGTTGAAGTGGAGGGCACATTGGCCTTTTCACATCGGGATGGCGTAGCAGTTCGGGAGATCGACGAACGCAATCTGGTTGTTTCATCTGATGCTAGGTGGTTGAACAAAGTATTGTCCGGATCTGCTTCCACACCGCCTTCGTGTGTGAGATTGAATTACATTGAAGCCGATAATGACTTCGAAGTTAGATCGATTGAAGCGGCTTACTCGCAAGGGGCATCATCAGTTGCGACCGACAGCGAATGTAGTATTCTTCTGTCAGAGGTAGAGGCGCAGACTGTCGTTGATCGCTGGCTCGCTGAAGCCAGGAAGTCAAAAGATTCCTGTCAATTTTCGTTGCCGAGGTCATATTTGAGTTTATCCAATGGTGATGTTGTTTCAATCTTCGATTCGGACTACAGAATTGACAGCATTGAATTTGCGGAGGCAATTCGGTTCGATGCTACGCGTGTCAATGCCGGAGCGTATCTGAAAGGCGCGAGTTTGTCTAGCCGTCCCTTGCGCATTTCACCGGTGCCTGCGAGTCCAATTTATGCGACGTTTCTTGATTTGCCTCTTGTTACCGGTTCTGAAATTCCAACGTCGCCATATCTTGCTGCCGTAGTTGATCCTTGGCCTGGACCGGTTGCACTTTGGGACTCGGCGACTGATTCGGGTTTCAATCTTAACACTACACTCTCAGCGCCGGCTACTCTTGGCGTTCTCATGGCGCCATTGACCAAGTCTTGGTCGGGTTTATGGGACCGGTCATCAAAAGTCTCTGTTTCGCTGTCTTCTGGTATCTTATTGTCAGTCTTGCCATCGGATGTGCTAAATGGTTCAAATTTGGCTGCGATCGGAGATGGAAGTCCTGAAAATTGGGAGATAGTACAATTCGTAAGCGCTGATCTTGTCGCTCCTGACACTTATGAGATTTCAATGCTCTTGCGTGGCCAGTTTGGTACGAATGCGACGTGTCCCGCAATTTGGCCTGCTGGTAGTCTTTTCGTGGTTCTTGATAGTTCTGTCAAGCAGATTGATCTTGCCATGTCAGCAAGAGGTTTGGAGCGCTTTTATAGGATTGGCCAGTTGGAAAAAGGTTATACAGATTCCAATGTATCTTCCCATGTTGCGACGTTCAATGGTATCGGGCTCAGACCGTATTCGGTTGCTCATCTTCGTGCGTTGCGTGGCGCTGACGCTTCGGTTCTTGTTTCTTGGGTTCGTAGGACACGATTTGATGGTGATAGTTGGCAATCAAGTGAAGTTCCTCTTGGTGAGGAATTAGAGAGTTATACGTTGCGTGTTTTAGCCAATGGAGTCATTGTTCGCGAAGTTATCCTTTCGACGCAGTCTTGGACCTATACGCCTTCGATGCAATTTGCTGATTTAATTGGTTCGAGTTTTCTGCTTTCTGTTGCGCAAAACTCCAGGAGTTTCGGCTCCGGACCTTTCGTATCGGTCGGAGTTGGAGGTTGAGGAGCGTTGCCGAGGCATGGGATTGTGTCTGTCAGGGTTTTCTTAATGTTCCATTGCGGACGATCACATGGATCCTTGTCGTATTGCGTTTGTGTGGATGCCGCTTGGTTTGCAAGGGCATTTTGAACCTCTGAACATGCGATCGAGTGCGCGCTTGTGTCAGGCTTTTCGTGTGGCTCTTCTCAAGCGCCGCTGGCCAGGATGGGATCGTGTCCCGCCGCGTGGTGTAGCTCGCTGGCAGCAAAGCCGCCCGCGCTGCGCTTTCGCTTGGCTGGCGGTGCGGGCGGCGTTGCGGATGGGGATCGGTGATCTCGGCTGGGTTTGGGTTGCGAGCCTCAACCTTGATCTGCAGAACCCCGATGACCGGCGCGATGATGGGGCTGAATGGCTTGCTTGAGAAGACCTCTGATGCCGACATGCTGC
>JBAXXO010000075.1:0-12730 GCA_037127855.1 Alphaproteobacteria bacterium | reverse complement strand
CTGACGGGCTCGGCCCGGGGCAACACGATTGCGGGTTTTCAGGGGAATGACACGATTTCTGGCGGCGCTGGCGACGACCGACTGAGCGGCGATGCCGGCGACGACGTGCTGAACGGCGGTGTGGGGGCAGATACGCTGACCGGCGGCAAAGGCAATGACATTTATGTGGTCGACGGCGACGACACTGTCTTCGAATCGTCGGACGGCGGCACCGACGGCGTTCAGTCGGACGCAAGCTATACCTTGGGCGCAAATGTCGAGAACCTGATCCTGACAGGCACCGCCGTCAGTGGCAAGGGCAATGCCAGTGCGAATGTGATCACGGGAAACGCGGCGGCAAATGTGATTGTTGCCATGGGTGGTGACGATAGTCTCTATGGCGGCGATGCGTCGGACTACCTCGGCGGCGGGGCGGGTGACGATGTGCTGAATGGCGGGGCGGGCAGTGACAAGCTGTTTGGCCGTTCGGGGTCTGACGTCTTTGTCTTTGATACGTCGCTGTCAGCCACCAATCGCGACAAGATCGGTGATTTCAGTGTCAAGGATGACACGATCCAACTGGATCACGCGATTTTCACCATGATCGCGGCGGGAACGCTGGACGCGGGGGCCTTGGCGACGAACACCAGCGGCAATGCCGCGGATGCAAGCGACCGGATCATCTATGAAACGGACACCGGCAAGCTGTTCTACGACCCGGACGGCACCGGATCGGCAGCGAAAGTGCAATTCGCCTTGATCGACAAGGATCTTGCCCTGACACATGCCGATTTCTTTATCCTCGCGTCAAGCTAAGGGTGCATCCCGCCCACCGCCGCCCGCCTCGCAGGTGATCTTGCCCAACGACACGACCTGCCACCCGGAGCACCCATCCCAGGGTGCGGTTTGTACCGTCGCGCAGACCTTGTCATCGGCTTCGAAAGCGGTCGAGGACCTGACGACAAGGCTTGTGGTTAATTGAAAAGCCAATCGGCCAGTTCCGCTTGCTCGGACAGAGATGGCTTACAACCCGGCGGCTTCCGCGGTATGACAGCCAAAACTTCGGGGGCGGGAATGGATTTGCAGGCGATCAGGCGTGGCCGCTGGGCCGTGGCGTCGCTGTTTTTGGCGAATGGCTTTGTCATGGGGGCCTGGGCCCCGCAAATCCCGCTGCTGTTGCCGCGCCATGCGATCACCGAAGGAATCCTTGGCCTGATGATCCTGCTGTTGGGCGTCGGCGCGGTTGGTTCCATGCTGTTTGTCGGCAAACTGATCGCGGCCTATGGGTCGCGCCGCGTCGCACTGACCTTTGGCTTCATGATCGCGCCAGCCCTGCCGCTGATCGTGCTGGCGCCCAATCTGTGGCTGCTCGCACCTTGCATGGTCTGGTTCGGGGGGACCATGGGCTCGATGGATGTCGCGATGAACGCAAACGCGGTCGAGGTCGAGCGGCGGATGGATCAGTCGATCATGTCATCGTCGCATGGTTTCTGGAGCGTTGGCGGCTTTGTCGGCGGGGCCATAGGCGGTCTGGCCATTGCCCACTTTGGTGCACAGGCGCAGGCCCTGGGTGTCGGATTGATCGCATTTGTGATTTTGATCCTGGCACGGCCCCATCTGATCGATGAGCCGCGGCTGACCGCGCCGCTTGGCGCGGATCGGTCCAAGACCGCGATGTTCCCGCCAGTGCCGGGACTTTATCTGCTGGGCACGCTCGCCCTGTTCACCATGATTGCCGAGGGTGGGGTTCTGGACTGGGCTGCTCTGTATTTGTCGCGGACCATGGACAGCAGCGTGGCAAGGTCAGGTCTGGCCTTTGGTTTCTTTTCGGGAGCCATGGCGCTGATGCGGTTCTTTGGTGACGGGGTGCGCGACCGGTTCGGTGCCGTCGGCACCTTGCGGCTGTCTGCCCTGGTGGCAGCCAGCGGCATGGCCGTGGCGGCGGTGGCGCCCAACGACATCGTGGCGATTGCAGGTTTTGCCTTTTCGGGTCTTGGAGTCGCCAACATGGTGCCGATCCTGTTTTCCGCGGCAGGCGGTTATCCCGGCATCAGTGCCCATGCCGGCATCGCCACGGTGACCATGATGGGCTATTCCGGAATCCTGATCGCACCCTCGGGGATCGGATTTGCAGCCCAGACCATCGGATATCGCCCGACCTATGGAATGCTGGTGGTTTTGCTTCTGACGGTCGCACTCTTGGCGGGACGGGCCGCGACGGCGGACCGGATCACTGCGGCGAAATCGGGCGCATAGCGGTAAATCTGGCTCGGGTTGATCCAAGGCACCGCCCGTCAAGGATGTGTTTTGGCCAAGGTAAAGGGGCGGGGTCTTTCGCTTTCTTCAGGTTATGGCACAGTCATGTCTCGAACAGGTCAGTCTGGCCCGGCGGTCTGGGCGGTTCCTGCCCCAGATGACGCCATGCGCGCTGGCCCAGCATCCGTCCACGCGGGGTGCGCAGGATCAGGCCCTGTTGCAGCAGATAGGGCTCGATGACCTCTTCGATGGCGTCACGGGCCTCAGACAGGGCGGCGGCGATGGTTTCGACGCCGACCGGGCCGCCGCCATAGTGATCGGCCAGTAGGGTCATGTAGCGACGGTCATTGCCATCCAGACCCAGATGATCGACACCGAGCCTTGTCAGGGCATGATCGGCGATGGCCTTGGTCAGGCGGCCATCGCCCTCGACTGTTACGAAATCGACCACGCGGCGCAGCAGACGGCCCGCGATGCGGGGGGTGCCACGGGCGCGTTTGGCGATTTCGCGCGTGCCTGCGGGGTCGGCAGCGACGCTCAGAAGGCGCGCGCCGCGCGCAACGATCAGGTCCAACTCATCCTCGGTGTAAAACTCCAGTCGGGTCGGGATGCCGAAACGGTCGCGCAGCGGTGTGGTCAACAAGCCAAGCCGGGTGGTCGCACCGACGAGGGTGAAGGGCTGCAACTCGATTCGGACGGTGCGGGCGGCAGGCCCCTCACCTATCACCAGATCCAGTGCGAAGTCTTCCAGCGCGGGATACAGCACCTCTTCGACCACAGGGGACAGGCGGTGAATCTCGTCGATGAACAAGACGTCGCGGGGTTCGAGATTGGTCAGGATCGCCGCAAGGTCGCCGGGTTTGGCCAGCACGGGGCCCGAGGTCATCCGAAAGCCCACGCCCAATTCACGTGCCATGATCTGGGCAAGGGTGGTCTTGCCAAGGCCGGGGGGGCCGTGGAACAGCGTGTGATCCATGGCCTCGCCACGGATCTTGGCGCTTTCGATGAAGATGCGCAGATTGGCGCGGGCCTCTGCCTGACCGGTGAACTCTTCCAGCGTCTGGGGGCGCAGGGCGCGGTCAAGATCTTCGGGTTGTTTGGCGGGGTTGAGAGGGCGGTCGGGGGTCATGGGTTCCCGACTCGGATTAACTGGGTGGCACGACACGTTTGCCTGGGCTTCAAGATGATCATCCGGTCTGCCCGGGCTTGAACATGATGTCAGTATCAAAATTTGCGGCGATCCGAACATAGGCGCGCGTCCCAGGACGCGGTATCATGAAACGGCCAATCTCGGTACGGAGTTCACCCCGAAGGAACAGGGTAAACTTTCTTTGCGTTCCACCCCGTGCCAAGTTTCGTGTCGGCGCGGTATCGGTTGCGCCGAAGTCCCGCTCCAGCCGGGCGAATCTGGGATCGGCATAGATTTCGGTCACGGGCAGGTCCTGTTTGCCGGTGATCTCGAATAATCCGGCGAAGATCATGACCCTGGGCGCGTAGGGCACGAAACTCGCGGCAAAACGCCGGTTGGACAGCGTGGCTGCGGCTTGGCGGGAGTGTACGCTTTGGTAGGCATCAAACAGATCCGGATATTGGTCCACCATGAGAGGGAGTTTCGACCGAAGGGGTTCCAGCGCAGTCAAGTGCAGAATTGCCGACACTTCACTTGGGTCCAGACCGGCTTCGCGCAGCTTTTCATTAAATTTCATATGGCTACCTCGGGGCCAGCAGTTTCAGGCTGGCGCGGATCAGGGTGGCGGTGTCGGCCTCGGGGGTTTCGGCGCTGATGGTGGCGACGGCCTGCGCGGCGTCGCCCTGCGAGTAGCCGAGGTTGAGCAGCGCTGACAATGCGTCGGCGGTATAGCCCGCGCGGGTGACGGCGGCGGTGATTGCGGGCGAGGGGGCGGGCCTTCTGGCGGGTTTGGTGGGTTGGGTTTCGATCACGCCGTCATCGGCTTGGGCCGTCGCGGTCAGCGACACGCTGATGGCCATGACGCCGGGGGCCTTGGCTTTCAGTTCCAGAATGATGCGTTGGGCCAGTTTCGGACCGACGCCATTGGCCGCCTGGATGGCGCGGGCGTCTCCCAAAGCGATGGCGCGGGCCACGCCTTCGGCCCCCAAGGCGCCAAGGATCGACATGCTGGCCTTTGCCCCCACGCCCTGAACCGTCATCAGCAGGCGGTGCCATTCCTTGTCTAACAAGGTCGGAAAGCCAAAAAGCTGCAGCAGGTCTTCACGCACCAGCAGGTCGGTATAAAGCGCGACCGCGTCGCCGATGGGCGGCAGTGCCGCGAGCGTGCGGTCGTTGACATGGACAATATAGCCCACGCCGCGCACGTCGATCAGCACCTGATCGGACCCGCGCCAGTCCAGCCGCCCTGACAGTTTGCCGATCATCCCGCCGCCTTGCTGAGCGCCGCCAGCAAGCGGCCCGCACTTTGCAGATGGTGCGCGTGGCAGATGGCGATGGCAAGCGCGTCAGCGGCGTCCGCCCCGGCAATCTGCACTCCTGGCAAATGCAGGCGCACCATATGGTCAACCTGGTCTTTGCCCGCATGACCGACGCCGACAATCGCCTTCTTGACAGCATTGGGCGCATATTCACCAACCGTGATGCCCGCCTGTGCCGGCACCAGCAAGGCAATGCCACGCGCCTGCCCCAGTTTGAGCGTGGCCACCGCGTCCTTGTTGACGAAGGTATGCTCGACCGCCGCCTCGTCCGGGCGGAACAGGCGCAAAACCTCGCTCAGTTGGGAGTATAGCGACACCAATCGCAATGCCAGATCACCCTCACCCTCGCCGGGGGTTGAATGGCAGATGCCGTTTGCCACATGACTGATTCGCGACCCAAGCACATCGACCACGCCCCACCCAAGGTTGCGCAGGCCCGGATCGACCCCCAAAACACGCAAATACCGTCCTCCGTTGCAACTTGATTAGAACTAGCACGAAAAGAGAACACGCGCCAAGAGAATTGCTGCACTTGGCGAAGGAAGGCGGCGCAGCCATGCAAATGCGGAAACCGGCATCCAGTGCGGCAAAACCGACAACGCCTTCTTATTTGGCCGATTCAGCCCCAAGAACATGACAAAACTGTCACAGGCAGCTATGCGCTGCGCGCAAGTCGGCGTTGCCGCTGGCCCAATTGCTTTGCACCTGCAGCAAGGCTATTTGCTGCACATCAGAAACCGAAACCGCTTGTTTTCGCGTCACATTTGAAAGGATGACAGCTATGGCAACGATTGAGACCTCCCGCTCGGCACCGCTTGGTGCCAGTACCGTTTTCAGGATGGTACAACTGTTCACTGCGTCGGGCGCCGCATTCCAGAACTGGAATTCGGGCCGAGTTACCCGCAAGGCCCTGGCCAAGCTCAGCAATCGCGAGTTGGACGATATCGGTCTTTGCCGCAGCGACATCGAAATGATCGGTCGCTGATCCTGTCGCTGCACGATGCGTGACGGGTTGCTGTTCGAAAGGACGGGTGTCGTTGCTTTTGGCAGGTTCTTTGCGATTGAAAGTGTGTGGCGTGGCCGAGTTTGGCCAGCCGCAGGATCAGTGAAGTTTTGACAGTCCGCTGTTCATCAAATCCGCAACAAACCGAGTGACCGGTTCGGGTTGCATCAGCCAGCCGCCGACGGGTTCGATCCCGGTGCCGGCCATCAGGATCGCCACGCGCTCATTGTAGGATTTGGTGCCGACTTCGCGATATATTATCGCTTTGAGCAGGAAGCAGAAAATAACCAAGAACAGCACGGGCACCACAATCGAGCGCAGCCACGGCGCTGCATGACGGTGAGAAGAGCGACGCACAACTCCAGGGGATTCAAAGCCGTGGCCTTTGGCGTGCGCCTTCTTGATTCGTGCAACCCGGTCATTAAAATCCGTCATCTTCGGGTCGGCCATCCCGGACCTCCTGACACTCGCAAGCGTGCTAAGAATTGATTGGGGCAGAATTTGGGCAAATGCAGCAACCCTGCCCCTTTTCGGACGTTTGGACGCATTTTCACCTTATGTCAGGCGCGGCGCAGGACCAGCGTGGACCATTCGCCGATGTCATCGCGGGTGACGGGCGTGAAACCTGCGGCCAGATAGGCTGCGGTTACAGTTTCGGCCTGCACCACCAGCAAACCCGACAAGATGATCAGCCCGTCCTTTGCACAATGGGCAGCCATGGCGGGCGCAAGCTGGATCAGCGGACCCTTCAGGATATTGGCAAAGATCAGGTCGTAGGGCGCTGCGGCGGCAAGACGAGGATGGGCAAAGCCGGCCGCCTCGAGGCATTCGACGCGGCCAGTCAGGCCGTTGACCTGAACATTCGCCGCGGCAACCTCGACCGCCACTTCGTCGATGTCCGAGGCGATCACGAGGGCATCGGGCAGAACCGACGCCGCGGCCATCGCCAGAACCGCGGTCCCTGCTCCGATATCGGCAACACTGGTGGGGCGAAACCCTTGGGTATAGAGTCTGTCAAAGGCGTTCAGGCAGCCCAGCGTCGTCCCGTGATGCCCCGTGCCAAAGGCTACCGCCGCCTCGATCAACAACGGGACGCGACCGCCCTGCTCCAACATGGCGGGCACCTTGTCGGCATCATGGCTACCATAGACATAGAATCGGCCTGCCTCGACAGGGCTGAGTTCGCGTTTCACCTTTGCGACCCAGTCGATTTCGGGCAGTTCCGACATCGCAAAGGGTTTGGCCCCAAATGCGAGTGCCAGCACATCGAGCACGACCTCGTCGGGTGGAACAAGGAAATAGGCACCGATTTCCCACAGGCCAGAGCCATCCTCGATTTCAAACACGCCAACGCCGGTCGGTTCTGGGGTCATCTTTTCAATCGCCCCAGCCAAAGCATTGGCGGCATCCTCGCCAGCGATGGTGGTCAGGGCGGTGAAGGTGGGCATGGGCGGCTCCGATGGTTGAACGGCGCTTAGTCCCACCTTCGTGTCAGGTCAAGCCGGGCTGGCGACTTTCAACCCGATCGGGCAGCTGACCCCGGTGCCGCCGATGCCGCAATAGCCGGACGGGTTTTTGGCGAGGTATTGCTGGTGGTAATCCTCGGCGAAGTAGAAGGTCGGGACGGGCACGATTTCGGTCGTGATGGTTCCGTAGCCCTTGGCGGTCAGTGCGGCCTGATACAGTACCTTGCTGGCCTGGGCCGCAGCAGCCTGTTCGGGCGTGTAGGCATAAATCCCGGACCGGTAGGTCGAGCCTACATCATTCCCCTGTCGCATGCCCTGGGTTGGATCGTGCCCCTCCCAGAAGGTTTTCAACAGCGTCTCGAAGGTGATGATGGCGGGGTCATAGATCACCCGGACGACCTCGTTATGGCCGGTCAGTTGGGTGCAGGTTTCCTTGTAAGTCGGGTTTGGCGTGTAGCCCCCGGCATAGCCGGTCATGGTCAGCCACACGCCGGGCAAGTTATAGAATATGCGTTCGACCCCCCAGAAACAGCCCATGCCGAACATGGCTTCTTCGAAGCCGTCGGGGACGGCGGATTTGAGGGGCAAGCCGGAGAGGAAGTGGGTGTCGGCGGTGGGCAGCGGAGTGGGGCGGCCCGGCAGGGCGTTTTCGGGGTGGACCATCTGTGTCTTCTTGCGGTCGAACAGGAACATTTCGGGCCTCCTTTTATGTGTGAGGGGAATATAGGGCGATGGCGGGCGGAAAGACAGGAGGGACGACGCAGGCGTGAACGGCTGTAACAGTCCTGATGCACCCTTACCCAGGCCCTCTCGCCAGGGGAGAGGGAGAGTCTTTGAGTGTCCACATGAGGGCACTTGGGAGAAGCTCTGTAAATCAGGTGGTTAAATGTCAGAATTAACCTGATATTCAGACTTGTCCCGCAGCGGGTGTGTGCGATGCTGGCGGATGGAGGTGGGTTATGGCGGCAGAGGGAGGCAATCCGGGTTGGGCTGAGGCGGCGGTGGCGTTCATTGTGGGGAACCTACCCGAGGAGGCGGAGGGAGAATGGTATGACTATGCCTCGACCGCGTTTCAAATTGGCTGCAAGGCCTTGGTGGCCTTGGGTCAGGCCGACGAGAGGCCTTGTGGGGCGGTGCGGCGCAGCGAGCCGCATCTGCCCGACCTGTTGCCGCGATGGGATGATATCTCCGTCGCGGTGATTTGGCTGGCGCTGCAGCAGTGGAAGCTGTCCTACCGGCAGATGGATGGCAGCCTGCCGCCAGAGCGACAAGGCGGTTGGGTGATCCGGAGGCTAGATGAACCGCCAGTGCCAGCGCCAAACATTCTTGGAGGGATTGGGACGGGTCCGGCACTGGCAACGCCGGAGGTGCTGTTGGTGCTCGAGGCAATGGGTCTGGTGTCGGGCGGGCAATGGACAGCGGCAGCCGAGACAGTGTTGTGGCGCGGTGTGCCCCGAGCCTGGGGTCTGGACGTGACCAAGGACGCACGCTTTGTGGCCGCGGTGGCACAGGCCGTGGCGACAGTTCCGCCCGAGGTGGCCCACGAGATGGCGCGGTTGGTCAAGATCAGCGCGGCAGATGTGGCGGATGCGGTGGCACAGGCGAAGGCATCGGTAGATGAGTGGCGGGCGAAATTTGGGCCGAAAGCACAGATCGGAGCGGCCTCGACACCAGACGCGGCCCGGCGCAGCCTGATGTTTGTACGACAGAGTGACTTGGACTGGCTGTTTTTTCGCCAGTGGCGGCTGGGCGAGGGGTGGTTGAGCCCAGAACAAGCCGCCCGGACCTTGAGCATCTTTCACGACAGCTTGGCCATTCAGATGCGGCGGGCGGTGATGGCGCAGTTGTATCCAGCGATCGGATTTGTGTCCGAAGGATAAACGCCAGTCGTAGGATGGGCTGTTCTCAGGCTTCGCACGGCGAAGCGTGAGGTTAGCCCATGTTCCTTGCGTCAGTAAAAGCTTTGCGGGTCGATATCCACCGACAGGCGCAGGTTGTTCGGGATCTTGAACTGGGCCAGCCATTCCATCAGCGCCGCCTGCAACGGCGCGCCCTTGTCGGCCTTGATCAGCAGTCGGACGCGGTGGCGGCCGCGGACCCGCGCAACGGGGGCGGGGGCGGGGCCATAAACCTGCGCGCCGATTTTCAGTAAAGGCTCGGCGCAACGGGCGAGGTCGGCACCGAAATCAAAGACTTGCGCAACATCTGGGCTGGACAGGATAATCCCGGCCATGCGGCCATAGGGCGGCACGCCGGCCATGCTGCGCTCGGCCGCCTCGGCACGCCAGAACGCCTCTTCGTCGCCGCCGAGGATGGCGCGGATCACCGGGTGGTCGGGCTGGAAGGTTTGCAGAAGGGCGGTGCCGGGCTTGTCGGCGCGACCGGCGCGGCCCGCGACCTGACGCATCAGTTGAAAGGTACGCTCGGCGGCGCGCAGATCAGCGCCCTGCAAGCCCAGATCGGCGTCGACGACGCCCACCAGCGTCAGCAAGGGGAAGTTGTGGCCCTTGGCAACGATCTGGGTGCCGATGATGATGTCAGCCCCACCGGCGGCGATGAGGGCGATCTGCTCCTTCAGGGCGCGGGCGGTGGTGAACAGGTCTGAGGACAAGACGGCGACACGGGCGTTTGGAAAACGTACAGCGACCTCTTCGGCCAGCCGTTCGACGCCGGGGCCGACCGGGGCCATGCGGCCCTCGGTCTTGCAGTCAGGGCAGGTGACGGGGATGGGTTTGGTCGCCCCGCATTGGTGGCAGACCAGACGTTTGAGAAAGCGGTGCTCGACCATGCGCGCATCGCAATCCTCGCAACCGACCTGATGGCCACAGGCGCGGCACAGGGTGACGGGCGCAAAGCCACGGCGGTTGAGGAACAGCAAGGACTGTTCGCCGGCATCGATGCGTTGCTGCACCGCACGCGCAAGGCGTTCTGATATCCACGTGTTGGCAGGCAGTTTGTCATCGCGCATGTCCAATGCGTGCATCATCGGCAATACCGCCTCGCCAAAGCGCGCGGTCAGGTTCAGCCTGGCATATTTGCCGGCCGCCGCATTGGCCCAGCTTTCCAGACTGGGCGTGGCCGAGGACAGGACCACAGGAAAACCCGCAATTGCCGCGCGCAGCACCGCCATGTCGCGGGCATGGTACAGCACCCCCTCCTCTTGCTTGTACGAGGTGTCGTGTTCCTCATCCACCACGATCAGGCCCAGATCCCGGAACGGCAGGAACAGGGCCGAACGGGCCCCGACGACCAATTGCGCAGCACCCTGCCCGACCATGCGCCACAAGCGGCGGCGTTCGGTGCTGGTGACGCCGGAATGCCATTCGGCGGGGCGGGCGGAAAAGCGGACCTCGACGCGGGCGAGAAAGTCGCCGGTCAAGGCGATTTCAGGCAGCAGAACAAGGGCTTGACGCCCTTGACGCAGGCATTCCGCCACCGCCTCGAGATAGACCTCGGTCTTGCCCGAACCAGTAACGCCCTTGAGCAGCGTCGTGGCGTAACCGCCTTGGCTGACGGTGGCGACAAGGGCTGCTGCTGCCGCGACCTGATCGCCCAACAGAACCGGCGCAGATTTGGGCGTTAGTGGCGGATAGGGCAGATCGCGCGGCGCGTCCTGTTCCAGCACGATGCCCAGCTTGACCAGCCCCTTGACGACGGATGGCCCGCAGCCCGCAGCCGCAGCCAGTTCGGCCAGTGTCAGCGGCGCGCCTTGGGCCTCGCGCAACGCCTGCACCACCCGCTGGCGCGCATCGGTCAGCGTGTTCGGGATGGTCGTATGCAAGTGGTAGACCCGCCGCGTCGCAGGCGCATCACCAAGACCGGGCGCTCGCGTCGCCAGCCGCAGCATGGCCGACAGGGGGGTCAGGGTATACTCGGCCGCACGGATGAGAAAGCTGCGCAGCTCGGCCCGCATCGGTGCGGCGTCCAACACCTTGTTGATGATGCGAATCCGGGCGGGATCGAACTGGCCCTCGCCCTGGCCCCAGACCACGCCCAGCACGCGGCGCGGCCCCAGCGGCACCTCGACGAAATCACCGTCCCCGCAGCCGCCCTCGGGTGCCTTGTAGTCCAGCACGCGGCCCAGCGGTTCGGCGATCAGCACGGCCACCAGATCGCCCGCTTGATAGACCCGCTCGACCATCGCCACTCTTTCTAATGTCGTGTCTTTCCGCTAAACCCAGCCGAACCCCTGCGCAACCAATCAAGGAGCTAGCCCGTGAAATTCTTTGTGGACACCGCCGATGTCGCCGCCATTCGCGAGTTGAACGACCTTGGCATGGTGGATGGTGTAACCACCAATCCCTCGATCATCCTGAAATCCGGCCGCGACATCATCGAAGTCACGCGGGAGATCTGTTCGATCGTCAGTGGCCCGGTCTCGGCCGAAGTCGTGGCGACGGCGGCGGATGACATGATCGCCGAGGGCCGCAAGCTGGCCGGAATTGCCGAAAACATCGCCGTCAAGGTGCCGCTGACCTGGGATGGGCTGAAGGCCTGCAAGGTCTTGTCGGGCGAGGGCCGCATGGTAAACGTCACACTGTGCTTTAGCGCCAATCAGGCGTTGCTGGCGGCCAAGGCCGGTGCGACCTTTATCAGCCCATTCATCGGGCGGCTGGACGACATCAACCTCGACGGGCTGGAACTGATTTCCGACATTCGCCAGATTTATGACAATTACGATTACGCGACACAGATTCTGGCCGCATCCATCCGTACGGCCAACCATGTGACCCAATGCGCCCTGATCGGTGCCGATGTGATGACCGCGCCCCCCGCCGTGATCAAGGCCATGGCCAATCATGTGCTGACCGACAAGGGGTTGGAGCAGTTCACCCAGGATTGGGCCAAGACCGGACAGAAGATCATCTGACACGCCGACGACAAAGCCCCGACGCAACCATGGTGCCGGTGATGAAGGGAAAGGGACCGCGGTCTGACCAGTGCTGGGCCGGCAGACCGTTAGACGGCTTCTTGCGCGAAGGATTTTGAGGGCTTTTCGTCATCATCTGTGCGGGCACGTACCCTAACCGGGGGAAACATGTCTGGGTTGCCATGATCGTAAACCGTGTCGTCGGCCATCGTCATGCCGCCTGTCGCGACATGCCATGACTTTGCCACGTCAGGCCGGGGCGATAGCGGGCGGCGATGCGGCCCTCTTCCAGTGCGAACAGATGCAGCCAGCCATTGTCGAACAGGGCGCGCACGCCGTCGTGCCGGGCAAGCACATCAGCGATTGCGGATTGCGGCGCCTCGATCATCACCGACAGCCGAAGCGGGTCGTGGACCAGCCTGGCCCCATCATGCACCGCCTGCCAGGGCAGACCCGCCCGCAGCCGTCCGCCATTGCCTTCGATCACGCCGATGCCGCCGGTGACATTGTGGATCAGCTTGTTGCCGCCACCGAAAGCCGCAGGTGCCACGGCAGAGCCGTAGTATTGCAGGCTGATCCAGCTTGCCACGACGACGGGCGCGGTCAGGATCAACTCCAGCGTGGCAAAGCCCGCGTCGGCCTGCCAGTCATAGCTGTGCAGGAAGGCCCGCCCACCAAGGTTGGCCCGCCCCGTCGCCGCGCGCGGGG
>JBAXXO010000074.1:0-12744 GCA_037127855.1 Alphaproteobacteria bacterium | reverse complement strand
CCCGATTACAGCACTTCGCGCAGATACAGCCCGTCGATCAGCGCCCCCAAGCCATCCGCGATCGCCGCGGCCCGCACACCGGCCAGCGGTCGCAGCCCGACCAACAGATTCGACCTCAGCCGCCGCTGATACACCGCCAGCAACCGCTTGGCCTGCGGCACCGTCTGCGCCATCACCCAAAAGTTCAGCCATGCCCCCACCGCTTCGCGGCGAAAGTTAGCGGGCCCGAAACTGGCCACCAGCACCGCCTTCAAGCGCCCTTTGGGCCCCTCGGCGACCGCCAGCGCGCCACGCACCTCGGCGCTATACAGCGTCAGCACATGTCGCATCGCTGCCAGAAACATGTCCTCTTTGGCGCCAAAATAGTGATGGGCCAGCGCGCTCGACATCCCCGCCCGTCGCGCGATCTGCGCCACCGT
Source organism: Alphaproteobacteria bacterium (assembly GCA_037127855.1). Lineage (GTDB taxonomy): Bacteria > Pseudomonadota > Alphaproteobacteria > Rhodobacterales > Rhodobacteraceae > Stagnihabitans. The sequence continues at coordinate 12,325 of JBAXXO010000074.1, read as the reverse complement.
CACATCCAGCGACCCCACCCGCCCGATCTCGGCAATTGCCGCATCCACCAGCGCCGCCCTGCGCAGCGGCTCCATCCCGACCTTCGGCATGCCGCCACCCCAACAAATCGCTTGCTTTTCACAGCTAGCTTGAAGTTTATTGACTCGTCAATCAACAAAAAAGGCAAGCCCCTCATGACACTCCGCTCCATTCTGTTGACCGCAGCCTTTGGCGTGTTCGCCGCCCCCGCTATTGCCGAGGGCTGCGACAAGGTCGTCTTTTAGGATGTCGGCTGGACCGACATCACCGCCACGACCGCCACCGCGACCCTGATCCTTGAGGCGCTGGGTTACCAGACCGAGACAAAGGTCCTTGGCGTTCCCGTCACCTATGAGGGTCTGGCCTCGGGGGATGTCGATGTGTTCCTGGGCAACTGGATGCCCACGATGGAAAGCAACATCGCCCCCTACCGCGATGCCAAAACCGTCGAAACCATCCGTGCCAATCTCGAAGGCGCCAAGTATACTCTGGCCACCAACGCCGCTGGTGCCGCCCTTGGCATCAAGGACTTCAAGGACATCGCCGCCCATGCCGCCGACCTAGACGCCAAGATCTACGGCATCGAGGCTGGCAATGACGGCAACAAACTGATCCTGGACATGATCGACAAGAATGCCTTCGGCCTCAAGGATGCCGGTATGGAACTTGTGGAATCCTCCGAACAGGGCATGCTGGCACAGGTCGCCAACGAAGATCAGGCGCAAAAGCCGATCATCTTTCTGGGCTGGGAACCCCATCCGATGAACGCCAATTTCAAGATGACCTATCTGACCGGCGGCGACGATTTCTTTGGCCCCAATCTGGGCGGTGCCACCGTCTACACCAACACCCGCGCCGGCCTGACCACCCAATGCCCCAATACCGGCAGGCTGCTCGCCAACCTGTCCTTCAGCCTTGAGATGGAAAACCAGATCATGGGCGCGATCTTGAATGACAGCGTCGATCCGCGCGACGCCGCCAAGGCCTGGATGGTCGCCAATCCCGATGCCGTCAAACCCTGGCTTGCCGGGGTCACCACCAAAGACGGCGGTGACGCCCTTGCCGCGGTGACCGCGGCACTGCAATAAACCGGCTGGCCCCGGTCCAACGACCGGGGCCAATCCCAAAAGGGGGCATCAGATGAAGTGGACCGACTACAAGATCCCACTCGGATCCTGGGCCAATACTGTTTTCGTCTGGATGAAGACTCATCTGTCGGTCGTCTTCAACGCCATAGCCGACGGGCTCGAGGCGATGATCAACGGGTTCCTGTGGCTGCTTCAGGCCCCCAACCCCCTGATCATCATCGCCATCTTCGCAGCACTGGCTTGGGTCTTGCAGCGCAACTGGAAGATTTGCGTCTTTGTCGTGCTGGGCTTTCTTTTCGTCCTCAATCAGGGCTATTGGAAAGAAACCACCGAAAGCCTGACCCTGATCCTGTCCTCCTGCGCCGTCTGCATGGCCGCAGGCGTACCAGTCGGCATCGCCTGCGCCCACAATGCACGGCTGAACGCCGCACTGTCGCCGGTCCTTGACCTGATGCAAACCCTGCCCACCTTCGTCTATCTGATCCCCGCCATCATCTTCTTTGGCATCGGCATGGTCCCCGGCCTGATCGCAACCGTCATCTTTGTCTTGCCGGCCCCCATCCGCCTGACCCAACTTGGCGTCTCGTCCACGCCCACCGCCCTGCTCGAGGCCGCAACAGCCTTTGGTGCCACGCCCCGTCAACGGCTGTGGAAAGTTGAACTGCCCTCGGCGCTGCCGCAAATCATGGTCGGCCTGAACCAGACCATCATGCTGTCGCTGTCGATGGTCGTCATCGCCTCGATGGTCGGGGCCAACGGCCTTGGCGTGCCGGTCATGCGCGCCTTGGCCTCGGTCAATGCCGCCAAGGGGTTTGAAAGTGGCTTTGTCATCGTCGTTGTCGCCATCGTCCTGCGCTCCATCTTCCAACGCGAGGTCAAATGACCGCCCGTCCCCGTCCCGCAGTGATCTTTGACAAGGTCTGCATCGTGTTCGGCAACCATCCCGAACGCGCCCTGCCCCTGATGGATCAAGGCCTGACCCGCAGCGAAATTCAGGACCAGACCGGCCAGATCCTTGGCGTGCACGACTGTTCGCTGACCGTAAGCGAGGGTGAGATTTTGGTGCTGATGGGCCTGTCCGGCTCGGGCAAATCCACCCTTCTGCGCGGCGTCAATGCCCTGAACCCCGTGGCCCGCGGCGACGTAAGGGTGCTGGACGGCGACAAGATGGTGTCGGTGACCCACGCAGCCAAAGACGCGCTACGCCACCTGCGCCTGAACCGCATCGCCATGGTGTTCCAGCAATTCGGTCTGCTGCCATGGCGCAGTGTCCGCGACAATGTGGGCTTGGGCCTTGAACTTGCCGGCCAATCTGCCGACCAACGCCGCGCTGCAGTCGAGGATCAGTTGAAACTGGTCAACCTCGGGCAATGGGCAGACCGCAAGGTCGGCGAATTGTCGGGCGGAATGCAGCAACGCGTTGGCCTTGCGCGCGCCTTTGCGACACAAGCACCAATCCTGTTGATGGATGAACCCTTCTCGGCGCTCGACCCGCTGATCCGCGCGCGGCTGCAAGATGAATTGTTGGACCTGCAAACCAAGCTGAAACGCACGATCATCTTCGTGTCCCATGATCTGGACGAAGCCTTCAAGCTCGGTGACCGCATCGCCTTGATGGAAGGGGGGCGCATCGTGCAGATCGGCACTGCCCGCGACATCATCGCCAACCCAATCAGCCCCTATGTCGCCGACTTCGTCGCCCATATGAACCCGCTGGCCGTGCTGACCGCCCGCGACGTGATGGATCAGGGGTCGACGGACGCCGTGGCGGCAGTGGATGCCGAATTGCCCGTCATGCAAGTGATGGATCTGCTTTCCAAAGGGGTCGACGCGCTTGCCGTCACCCATGACGGTGCGCGGATCGGTGTCGTACGCGCGAGCGGCCTGATGGCGCGCCTGATCAACCCTCGGCCGCCGTCGTGACGAGTCAGGCCGGCTGAATCAAATCCCAACGGTTGCCCCAAGGGTCGCGCCACACCGCGACCGTTCCGTACACCTCGTGCCGCGGTGCCTCTTCAAAGATGACGCCCGCGGCCTGCATCCGCCGGCGATCGCCCGCGAAATCATCGGTCTGCAAGAACAGCCAAACCCGGCCACCCGCCTGATTGCCGATGGCCGCCTGCTGCGCTGCACCCTCGGCGCGCGCAAGGATCAGCCGCAACCCACCGCCCACAGGCTCGACCGTCACCCAGCGCTTGGCACCCTGCGGCAGATCCTCGACCAGGCGAAACCGCAAGACATCGCAGAAGAATCTTATCGCCGCATCATAGTCCGGCACTAGCAGGGCCAATCCGGTGATCCTGGCCGTCATTCCCGGACAGGTCGCAGATCGGGCGTGCGTGCCTCGGGCAGGCTGATCCGGGCGACCTGTTCGGCGATGGGGTCCACCGACAATGGATGCAATTCCGACCCGTGATCGGCGGGGTCACCAATCGGCACCCATTTGCCGGCCTTGTAAATCTCCAGCCCGGAAAACCCGGCCTTGTAGCCCATCTTGCGGCTGCCGGGGACCCAATAGCCCAGATAGACAAAGGGCAACCCCGCCTCTTGCGCGATCTGGATATGATCCAGAATGGCAAAGGTTCCCAAACTCAACTCGGCCAGATCTGGGTCGTAAAAACTGTAGACCATGCTCAAACCGTCATCGAACACATCGGTCAGACTGACCACTGTCAAAGCCTGTTGCCGCCCATCTGGCGACAAGGGCCGCGTGTATTCAATAACCCGGCTCTTGATCGGCGTTTCCTCGATCATGGCGGCGAATTCGAACACATCCATATCCGCCATCCCGCCATTGGCATGGCGCGCATCGAGATAGCGGCGGAACAGGCTGAACTGGTCTTCGGTCGCCCAAGGACTTGTCGCATTGCGCGTCAGATGGGTCGTTGCCTTCAGTATCTTGCGCTGGGTACGGTTCGGCACGAAATCCGCCACGCGTATCCGCGCAGACAGACAGGCCGAGCATTCCGCACAAGACGGCCGGTACAGCACATTCTGACTACGCCGAAACCCCTGCTTGGACAGCGCATCGTTCAGCTTCTGCGCATGTTCGCCCTGCAGCGACGTGAACAGCTTGCGCTCCATCCGCCCCTCCAGATATGGGCAGGGCTGCGGGGCGGTCACATAGAACTGGGGCGCAATCGGCAGGGTGTGGCGCATCTGTCATCAAAGCCAAGGGAGTAGGCAGTCACGTTAGCAAGCCCCGACCCATCCGCCAAGCCCAGACTTTGCGCCAGCCGCAATCAATCCCGCCAAATCAATTCCCCTAATCAAGACAATGCGCCGCGGTTGATCAGCACAACCCCCAGCACCGCATCGCTCAGGCTTTGCCCGCGCCGCGTCAGGCAGATCATCAGCACCGAAATGACCTGCGGCACCACAAAGGCCACCGACATGGCATAAAGCAACGTGTGCACAAAGCCGATGCCCGCACCAGGTCGGTCGCCATGCACATCGCGAAACTCAAGCCCCATCATCCGCAGTCCGACCGTGGCGGAATTGCGCGCCAAACCGATCCAGCGGTAGACAAAGCCGACGATCACATAAAGGCCGCCCAGAAAGAACAGCGCGGCAAACCCGGTCAACGGGATCAGCAACGCCACGACAAAGCCGATCAGCACCGTGTCGACCGCCCAAGCCAAGGCGCGCTTTACCGGCACATCGGCATAAAGCCGGGCATCGTAGCCGAGATCGGGATCAGCCGCGGCGAACATGGTGGCAGGACCTTTCAGGCATGACCGGCGTCCCCGGGATCGGGGCCGCCGGTTGGGGGATTATTGGGCGTTCGGCTCGGGGTCTGTCACGACGACCTGCGCCTTGGCACGGTCGGCCATGAAACTGTCGAATTCCGACTTGTCCTTGGCATCGCGCAGACGTTGCAGAAAGGCTTCGAACGCTTCCTGCTCTTCTTGCAGGCGGCGGATGGTGTCGGCCTTGTAGGCGTCAAAGGCGGCATTGCCCGACGGGCGGAACGGGTCAGCAGACCCATGACGGCCATGCCGCGACCAAGGGCCGCCACGCTCGGCGGAATAGGCGGACTTGTGACCACAAGAATGGTTGAACATGCGTTTGCTCCAGATCATATAGGCGAGAAGGCCAAGGCCGACCGGCCAGGCAAAGATGAATCCAAGGATCATGGCGATGATCCATGCCTTGCGGCCACGATCGTCGAGCCAGCGCTCGGCACCTCGGGCCCAGGCCATCATGCCATCCTTGGCGGCTAGGCCCGGATTGGCGTTGGGGGCGGTGTACATCGGCGTAGTCTCCCGTGTTGCAGTTGGGTTTGATGTGAATGTCTTTCACATGACCCAAGATGCCCCTCTCGCGCCACTCTTTCAAGATGGAATGTAAACATTATTCACATTCGGCGGTTTCTTGCCATGCCATGCAGCGGTCTTTCCAGTTATTGCGCACATTGGAACAGATTAGCAATAAAAATCCAATTATCTTCCTCCAAACGACAGAAAACATGCGATTTAGCAGTTGACGCCCAACCGCACCACCCATAGTGTCCGGCAAAGCCAAACGGGTGTGACATGACAGTCATTGTGGTAAAGACAGGACGAAAGCGCATGGGCCGGTAACGGTTGACCCCATCAGGTTCCCATGCGCCCCCAGGTCCCCCGGGGGCTTTTTGTTGAGATGATGAAAACAGGATACACGCGATGACACGTCAGATGACTGGTGCCCGGATGGTGGTTCAAGCCTTGAAAGATCAGGGGGTCGAGGTGGTTTTCGGCTATCCCGGTGGCGCCGTGCTGCCGATTTATGACGAGATCTTTCAGCAAAACGACATCCGCCACATTCTGGTGCGCCATGAACAGGGCGCGGTGCACATGGCCGAGGGCTATGCACGCTCGACCGGCAAACCCGGCGTGGCGCTGGTGACCTCGGGGCCGGGGGCGACCAATGCGGTGACCGGGCTGACCGATGCGCTGATGGACAGCATCCCGATCGTGGTGATCTCGGGTCAGGTGCCGACCTTCATGATCGGTACTGATGGCTTTCAAGAGGCCGATACCGTGGGCATCACCCGTCCCTGCACCAAGATGAACTGGCTGGTCAAGGATACCGCCAATCTGGCCGCAACCCTTCATCAGGCCTTTCATGTCGCCACACATGGCCGCCCCGGCCCGGTGCTGATCGACATCCCCAAGGATGTGCAATTCGCCCAATCCAGCTATGTTCCGATGGCCGAGACAAAGACCTCGCATTACCAGCCCCGCACCAAGGGCGATCCCGAACAGATCCTGCGCCTGGTCGAGATGATGGAAACCGCCGAACGCCCGGTGTTTTACACCGGCGGCGGCGTGGTCAATTCGGGCCGCGAGGCCTCGGCCCTGCTGCGCCAACTGGTGGCGGGCACCGATTTTCCGATCACATCGACCCTGATGGGCCTCGGCAGCTATCCGGCATCGGGCAAGAACTGGTTGGGCATGCTGGGGATGCACGGGCTGTACGAGGCCAATCTGGCGATGCATGGCTGCGATCTGATGATCAATGTCGGCGCGCGCTTTGACGACCGGATCACCGGGCGCATCAAGGATTTCAGCCCGGGCTCCAAAAAGGCCCATATCGACATCGACCCCTCGTCGATCAACAAGGTGATCCGGGTGGACGTGGGCATTGTCGGCGACGTGGCGCAGGTGCTGCGCGAGGTGCTGGCGCTGTGGCAGGCGCGCGGGTCGCGCACAAATCAGGGCGCTGTGGCCAAATGGTGGGACAAGATCGCCGAATGGCGGGCCGTCAAATGCCTGACGTACAAACCGTCGATCACAACGATCAAACCACAGCACGCGCTGGAACGCCTCGAGGTTCTGACCCGCGGCATGGACCGCTACATCACCACCGAGGTCGGCCAGCACCAGATGTGGGCCGCGCAGTTTCTGGGATTTGAGGACCCAAACCGCTGGATGACGTCGGGCGGCCTTGGCACGATGGGTTACGGCCTGCCCGCCTCGATCGGCGTGCAAGTGGCGCATCCCGATGCCTTGGTGATCAACGTCGCAGGTGAGGCATCCTGGCTGATGAACATGCAGGAAATGGGTACGGCGATGCAGTTCCGCACCCCGGTCAAGCAGTTCATCCTGAACAACGAACGCCTTGGCATGGTGCGCCAGTGGCAGGAATTGCTGCATGGCGAGCGCTACAGCCATTCGTGGTCCGAAAGCCTGCCCGATTTCGTGAAACTGGCCGAGGCCTTTGGCTGCAAGGGTATCCGCATCGACGACCCCGCCGATCTGGATGAGGCAATCCGCGAGATGCTGGCCTATCCGGGCCCGGTGATCTTTGACTGCCGGGTGGAAAAGCACGAAAACTGCTTCCCGATGATCCCCAGCGGCAAGCCGCATAACGAGATGCTGCTGGGCGAGGCCGATACCAAGGGGGCGATCAAGGCCGCTGGGGCCGTGCTTGTGTGACGCGGCGTATGGGGGTTTCACACCCCCAAGCCGCTTTGCCCACAGGCAAAGCGGCCTCCCCCGTGGAATACTTGGACCAAAATGAAAGGTGCGGCGATGAGTGCTCTCAATATCAAGAAGGGCTCGACCAGCCATTCGGCCTATGAATTGCGCGACCCGAACGGGCAGGTGATTGTCAGTCATACCCTGGCGGTGATTGTCGAGAATGAGCCTGGCGTGCTGGCACGGGTGATCGGGCTGTTTTCAGGGCGGGGCTACAACATCGACAGTCTGACCGTGGCCGAGGTCGATCATTCCGGGCATCTGAGCCGGATCACCGTGGTAACGCGCGGCACCCCGGCGGTGATCGACCAGATCGAGGCGCAGTTGCGGCGGATGGTGCCGGTGCGTGAGGTGCATGATCTGACCGCCGAGGGGCCGTCGGTTCAGCGTGAACTGGCGCTGTTCAAGGTGGCGGGCAAGGGCGAGCCGCGGATCGAGGCGCTGCGTCTGGCCGAGATTTTTCGGGCGAATGTGGTGGATTCGACGCTGGAAAGTTTTGTGTTCGAGATGACCGGAACCCCCGACAAGATCGACGCCTTTGCCGATCTGATGCGTCCGCTGGGCCTGCGCGAGATGGCGCGGACCGGGATTGCCGCTCTGTCGCGCGGCGCGTGAAGTCGGTCGCCCGACGGGGGTTCAGCGCCCCTGAAACCGCGCCGGGCGTTTTTCCAGAAAGGCCGCAACCCCCTCGCGAAAGTCGTCCGAGGCACCGCAGATGCCTTGCAAACGGGCCTCCAGCGCCAGTTGGGTGTTGAAATCATTGCTGAAACTGGCGCGCAGCGCCTGTTTCACGCCTTGATAGGCAATGGCGGGCCCCGCGACCAGCGCACGCGCCCGCGCCCGCCAATGGGCCGAAAACCCCGCCTCGGGAACCGCCTCCCAGATCATCCCCCACTCGGCCGCTTGACGCGCGCTGATCCTGTCGCCAAACAGCATCGCCCCCATGGCCCGCGCCAGCCCGACCTGACGCGGCAGCCAATAGGTGCCGCCAGCATCCGGCACCAGCCCGATCCGCGTGAAGCTTTGCGCAAATGAGGCCGCCTCTGACGCGATCACCACATCGCAGGCCAGCGCCAGCCCCGCCCCCGCGCCAACCGCCGCCCCGTTCACCGCCGCGATGACAGGCACCGGGCAGTCCACGATCGCCGTCAGCAGCGGTTCGTATTCGTCACGCAAGATGGCCTGCAGATCAACCGTCGCAAGGTCGACATCGGTCAGATCCTGACCCGAGCAAAAGCCGCGGCCCGCCCCAGTCAGCACGATCACCCCTGCCTCGGCGCTGGCCCTTGACAATGCCGCCCCCAAGCTGCGGCGCAACTCGGCCGACAGGGCGTTCATCACGGCTGGACGGTTCAGCGTCAGCACCGCCACACCCTCGGTCAGCTCATATAACAGCGTCTCAGACATTGATGCCCCCCTGTTTTGGCGGTCAGCCCGACTCAGGGTTCCCGAAACGCCATGCTCAAGTCAAAGCCATGCTCAAGTTTCCGTCAGATCGGCCAGACGGGCCTTGTCAGCCATGCTCAGCGGCGCAGGCTCAACCGCCACCGACCGGCGGCGCAGCATCGCCATCGCAATCGCGCCCCCTGCCAGCAGCATCGCAGGCCCTGCCAGCCATAGCACCAGATTTGCCCCCGATGCGGGCGGGTTCAGCAACACGAACTCGCCATAGCGGTCGACGATGAAGGCCCTCGCCTGCGCGTCCGTATCCCCCGCCGTAATCCGCTCGCGCACCAGCAGACGCAAGTCGCGCGCCAGATCCGCATCGGAATCGTCAATGTTCTCGTTGCGGCACACCAGACAGCGCAATTCCTGGCTCAGCGCCCTTGCCCGCCCCTCCAGCACCGGATCGGGCAGCATTTCATCCGGCCTGACCGCCAAGGCCGGTGTTGCCAGCAGCACGAACAGCACCAACCACTTCATTCCGCCGCCACCATGACCGGCTTGCGCTGCGCTGCCGCCGCCAAGCGGTGCCGCCGGTCCGACAGGCTGAGCAATCCGCCCAGCGCCATCAGAAGCGCCCCGGCCCAGATCCAGTTGGCAAAGGGCTTGATGTAACTGCGCACTGCAAAGCCGCCACCCTCCTGCGGGTCGCCGATCACCAGATACAGATCATTCACCACGCTTTGCCTAATCGCAGCCTCGGTCGTGTTCATGCCGGCAACCGGATAGTTGCGCTTTTCGGGATACATGCGCGCCAGTTCGACCCCACCTTGCGTCACCCGCATCTCGGCGCGTTCCGCCAAATAGTTCTGGCCCTGCACCATGGTCACATCGACCAGTTCCACGTTATAGGGGCCTAGCGCGAAACTGCCACCCTTTTGCAGCACACGAATATCCTCGGTCACCCAAGTCGACATCGCGGCCACGCCGAAAATCGTAATGCCAAAGCCCACATGCGCGCAAGCACGGCCCCAATCACCGCGTGGCAAGCGCGACAGACGGCCAATCTTGTCCGACAGCCCGCCACGCCCCGACCGCTGCCACAGGTCCATCGCCGCGCCCAGCACCACCCAGACCGCCAGCATCACGCCCACCGGACCAATCGCCGACCGCCCGGTCTGCAGCGCAAACACCAGCGCCCCCATTGCCAGCGACAGCACAAACGCGCCCCGGAAAGGCCGCGCCGCCCGCCCCAACTCCGCCCGCTTCCACGGCAGCACCGCGCCCACAGGCAGCACCACGGCCAGTGCAATCATGAAAGGCGTAAAGGCCGCATCAAAGAACGGCGCACCGACTGACAAAGCACGCCCCAGCACCACCTCGGCCACCAAGGGCCAGATCGTGCCGATGAACACCACAAAGGCCGACACCGTCAGCAACAGGTTGTTCAGCACCAGCGCGGCTTCGCGGCTGACCGTGGCGAACACGCCCTTTGCCTCCAACGACCCCGCCCGCGCCGCAAACAACGACAATCCGCCACCGATGAACACGCCCAGAATGGCCAGAATATACACGCCCCGCGTCGGATCCGACGCAAAGGCGTGGACCGAGGTGATCACCCCCGACCGAACGATGAAGGTCCCGATCAACGAAAAGCCGAATGCCATAATCGCCAGCAGGATCGTCCAAGCTTTCAGACTTTCACGTTTTTCCACCACGATGGCCGAATGCAGCAGCGCCGTCGCGATCAGCCATGGCATAAACGACGCATTCTCGACCGGGTCCCAGAACCAGAACCCGCCCCAGCCCAATTCATAATAGGCCCACCACGACCCCATCACGATGCCGATGGTCAGAAAGATCCATGCCGCCAGCGTCCACGGCCGCACCCACCGCCCCCATGCCGCATCGACACGGCCCTCGATCAGGGCGGCGATGGCAAAGGAAAACGCCATGCTCAGGCCGACATAGCCCAGGTAAAGAAACGGCGGGTGAAAGGCCAAACCGGGGTCTTGCAACAAGGGGTTCAGGTCGGCCCCATTCATCGGCGGCTCGGCAAGACGCAAGAACGGGTTCGATGTCAACAACATGAAGCCCAGAAATGCGAGGCCAATAGCCCCCTGCACCGACAGCACCCGCGCCTTCAGCACGGCGGGCAGATTGCCACCAAACCACTGCACGCAGGCCGCAAACAGCGTCAGGGACAATACCCACAGCAGCAGCGAGCCTTCATGGTTGCCCCAGACGCCCGAGATTTTGTAGATCAGCGGTTGCATCGTGTGCGAATTGCCGACCACCAGCTTCAGACTGAAATCATCGGTGACAAAGGCATAGGTCAGCGCGCCAAAGGCGACCGCGACCAGCAAGAACTGCACCACCGCCGCCGGGCCCGCCAGCGCCATCAGCACCGCGTCGCGCCGCTGCGCCCCCCACATCGGCAACACGGTCTGCAGACCGGCAACCATGAAGGCCAATATCAACGCGTAATGGCCAAGTTCGACGATCATCGGCAAGCCTCCTGTTGGCCTGTTATCATAGGGCCAAAGCCGCAGGCTTCCAATGCCCTGCGGTTCACGTCAGCGTTGCTTTCAGCGCCGCCCATTCCGCGCCAATTGTCGCAGCCGGGCTATGGCGGCCTGCCCGGCGATACCAATAGTCGCGGTTGGCCAGATCGCCCTCGATCCAGTGACACAGGGCATGCACCAGATCATGCGCCCGCTCGCCTTCGGCCTGTTGGCAAATCTCATGGGCGCGCTCCCAATCGGGGCCGATCTGCAAGCGGCCCGTCTGCAGATGATCCAACGCCTGTTGCGGTGCCGACACCATCACCGCCGCCCCGCCCGGCGCGTGGTCGGCCGCAGGTTGGTCTCGGACGTCACCACCCCCTCCAAATTGCAGATTGCTGCCAGCACCTCGTCCAGTTCCTGCAATGTCTGCGCGCCCAATTCCGCGACCAGATCCCATTTGCCGCTGGTCGAATGCACCGCCTGCACAGCGGGCAATCCGGTCAACTGCGCTGTGATCTTTTCCGTGCCGCGCCCCTCGATCCCGATCATCATCAGACCCCGCACCGGCGCCTGTCCGGTATCCGACCGCGTCACCACGGTAAAACCCGCAATCTCGCCCCTTACCGTCAATCGCTCCATGCGCGCGCGTACCTTGGCCCGGCTGACCGCCAGCCTCGCGGCCAGTTTGGACAGTGTCGCCCTTCCGTCGCGCCGCGGTTCGGCCAACAGACGTCGGTCGCCCTCATCCATTCCGGTCACAGCCTTCGACAGATTGCACAAAGCCCTGTGCAAAATGACCCTATCCTGCCAAGGCTTCAACGCAAGCCCGCATGAAAGTGCCGCCAAAGGAACCAGCGCCATGACCCA
>JBAXXO010000073.1:0-12840 GCA_037127855.1 Alphaproteobacteria bacterium | reverse complement strand
CGCTGGTCTGGTCGCAACCCCGGCCTGGACCGTGGGGTCGGGACGGGTGGCGATGGCGGGCCTGCTGGCGGGCAAGGGGGTGACGGCGGTGACCTGTTTCAACGACCGCGTGGCGATTGGCGCCTATGAGGCGATCCGGGCCGCCGGGCTGATGGTGCCGCGGGATGTTTCCGTGATGGGGTTCGACAACGAGGATTTGGTGGCGCATCTGACGCCGCCATTGTCCACTGTGCAACTGCCGCATGACGAGATGGCGCGACAGGCGGTCGGGCTGCTGTCAGAGGGACGGGCGCCGTTGGCCTATCAGCGGATCAAGGTGGACAGCCCGCTGGTTCTGCGCGGATCGGTGGCGGCAAACAGGGTTTGACTATATCGGAAACCTTGATATACTCGTCCTTCATGCCGCAAATGTCGAAGGTCAGACGGATGAGCCGCAATTTTCTGATCGTGGACCCCGAGGAGGGGATCGAGGTTCTTAAGGCTTTTGCCTCGCCCGCCCGTGTCAAAGTGCTGAAACTGCTGCATGTGCAGGGGCCGCAGAATGTGAACGAAATCGCCGAGGCCTTGGGTCTGCCCCAAAGCTCTGTCTCGGCCAATATCCAGCAGTTGGAAGAGGCCGGCTTGATCCGAACCGAAGTGCAGCGGGCGCGCAAGGGCAACCAGAAGATCTGCCACAGCCTGTTTGACGAAGTGCTGGTGATGTTCAAGGCGCAGCCCGAAGAGGCAAGCAGAAACACCATAGAGGTGGCGATGCCGTTGGGGCTGTACACCTCATGCGAAGTGTCGGCGCCCTGTGGGTTATGCTCGACCCAAGGGGTGATCGGGCTGTTGGATGTGCCGGACACGTTCTTGGACCCTGGCCGGATGGGGGCCGGTCTGATCTGGTTCACGCGTGGCTATGTAGAATACCAGTTTCCCAACAATTCCAAGCTGATGATGGGCGATCTGGCCTCGATCGAGTTCACGATGGAGCTGTCATCCGAAGTGCCGGGGACGGCGGCAAACTGGCCCTCGGACATCACGGTTTCAGTCAACCGGATTGATGTGGGGACATGGACCAGCCCGGGGGATTTTGGCGACAAGCGCGGGGTTTACACGCCCGATTGGTGGAAGTTGAAGGGCAGCCAATATGGCAAGTTGAAAAGCTGGCGGATCACGCGAGAGGGCACCTTTGTCGATGGCATGAAGATCAGCCCAATTTCTCTGGGCGATCTGGATCTCGACAAGCACCGGTCGATCCGGCTGCGGATTGCGGTGCGCAAGGATGCGCGGCATCCGGGCGGGATCAACATCTTTGGACGCGGCTTTGGCAATTATGATCAAGATATCGTCATGCGGCTGACAACCACAGGCTGACTCGCGGACTGCCGGCTGCGAATTCGCTTGACGCGGTCTGTGGTTTTTGCCGATACATATCGGCAAAATGGATACCGACGCCGCAGACCTTGGGCGACGTCTTATCCTCTGGCGGGGAGGGCTGGCGATGAAGGCGACTGTGATGAAGGCGACTGTGACGGCGCATCGGGATTTCACGATCGCAAGGATTGACGACCGAATCTATTCCGCCTTTCTGGAACATCTGGGCCGCGCCATCTATTCGGGCATCTATGAGCCCGGCCATCCGACCGCCGACAAGAACGGCATGCGGGGCGATGTGGCGCAATTGGTGCGCGATCTGAAAATCCCTTACGTGCGCTATCCGGGGGGAAACTTTGTCTCGGCCTATAACTGGGAAGATGGGATCGGCCCGAAAGAGGGGCGCCCGGTGCGGCTGGATCTGGCATGGCATACATCGGACGCCAATCAGGTCGGGGTGCATGAATTTCAAGACTGGTGCGATGCGGTGGGCACCAAGCCGATGCTGGCGATCAATCTGGGTTCGCGGGGCCTCGATGAGGCGCGAAATTTCGTAGAGTATGTCAACGGGCCGACCGGCAGCTTTTGGGGCGATCTGCGCAAAAAGAATGGCCGCGCCGATCCGTTTGACTGTCGCATCTGGTGCCTGGGCAATGAGATGGACGGGCCGTGGCAGGTCGGCCATAAGACTGCGGACGAATATGGCAGGCTGGCCAATGAGACGGCCAAGACTCTGCGCGCCTTTGACAAGACGCTGGAACTGGTGGTGTGCGGATCATCCAATTCCGACATGAAAACCTATCCCGAATGGGAGCGGATCGTGTTGGAGCATACCTACGAGGCGGTGGATCACATCAGCCTGCACATGTATTTCGCCAACCGCAAGGGCGAGACGCAGAACTATCTGTCGCTGAACCACAAGCTGGACCGCTACATCACCACGGTCGAATCCACGATCAATCTGGTCAAGGCCAACAAGCGGTCCAAGCACGATGTGGCGATCAGCTTTGACGAATGGAACGTCTGGTATCACTCGAACGAGCAGGACCGGGCCATCCTGGCCGGGTCCGAGGGCTGGCCGCATGCGCCGCGCCTGTTGGAGGACATTTACAACTTTGAAGACGTGCTGCAGGTCGGGCTGATCTTGAACACCTTTATCCGCAAGTCGAATGTGGTGAAGATGGCCTGCATCGCGCAATTGGTGAACGTGATTGCGCCGATCATGACCGAACCGGGTGGGGCGGCATGGCGGCAGACCATCTATTATCCCTATTACTTTGCTTCGATCTTTGGGCGGGGAACGGCGTTGCAATTGGCTGTCACATGCCCGGGATACGATGCCGAACATGACGACAATGTGCCCTACATCGACATCGCGGGCGTACATGATGCCGAGGGCGGAACGGCGAGTTTCTTTGCCGTGAACCGCCATCCCACCGAGGCACTGGTGCTGGACCTGTCATTGCAGGGCTTTGGTGGCAAGGCGCAGGTCATTGACCATCAGGTGATGACGCATGCCGATCTGCGCGCCACCAACACGCTGGGGGCGCAGAACAATGTCGTGCCGCGCAAGGGCCAAGGTGCGGTTGTGGCGGGTGGCAATCTGACAGTCAGTCTGCCGCCGCACAGTTGGCAGATGATACGGGTCAGCCTGGGCTGATGCGGGGCCACCCGGCGGGGTTCAGTCGGGAACCGCGGGTCTGAGTAACGGCTATGGCGCTGTGGGCGGGTCTGAGTGACCGGTCTGCCGCCCGTTTCTGCTGGGCATGTGGGCCACCGCACAGGATAAGAAGCGATGTGCGCCGGGCCTGTCGTTCAACTGCCATTTTGATCTGGACAGCAAGGAAACCCCAAGCGTAGCATTGGCCCCAACGACGTTCACAGGGTGGGGAAAATGATCGCTCAAAACGGATTTCCAAAGCTTCACAATGCGATGTGGCCGGGTTTGGTCGGCAAGGGGGGCGATTCCGAGCCGCTGATTGATCTTGATACGATGATCAACCTGACGGTCAATGCCGAGGTTGATGGGGTAAAATTTGACGGGATCGACATCTTCTTGATTGATCCGCACACCTCGATTGATGCGACGGATGATCAGATCAAGGCATTGGCCGACAAGGTTCAGGGGCATGGATTGAAGATAGGCTCGGCCGTGGCACCGATCTGGGGCAATCCCGCATTCGGGACAGCGGACCAGCGGCGCGAGTTTGTGGCGGTGATCGGCAAGGCGTGCCGGATCATGGGAAAGTTGCGGGAACTGGGGGTGCGCGATTACGGGGTGATCCGGATCGATTCCGCAGGCAGTCCAGCGGAATTCGACAAGGACCCGGTGGGCAATACCCGGTTGATCGCGCAGACATGGCGCGAGGCCTGTGACGTGGCCGAAGGTCATGGCGAAAGGTTGGCGGCTGAAGGTGAGATTTGCTGGGGTGGCATGCATTCATGGAAAGCGATGCTGGCGACGCTGGAAGAGGTCGGCCGGCCCGCCACATTGGGATTTCAGGCCGACATGGCGCATACCTTGCTGTATACGCTGGGCTACAACGCGCCCGAGGCCCGGCTGCTGCCCGAGGGTTATGATTGGCAGGATCCGGACGTTCTGGATGCGGCCTTGCGGACGATGACGAATGCGCTGCGGCCCTGGACGATCGATTTCCATGTGGCGCAGAATGATGCGACGGTCAAAGGCATGGGCAGCCATGACAAGACCGGGCGGCATTGTCTGGCCAATGATCCGAGCGGCAAGCTGGACATAGCCCGCCATGCCGGGTTCTGGCTGCGGGATGGGGATGGCAAATTGACCCGGACGATGCAGCATATCTGTTGGGATGGCTGCATGTTTTCCAACGATATCATGATGAAGCAACAGACATGGAATGACGTGTTGGCGGCCATGATCAAGGTCCGGGATGCGCATGGATGGGTGGCTTGAAATGACACGGGCAAAGCTGAATATCGGCATGGTGGGGTACGGCTTTATGGGCCGCACGCACAGCAATGCGTTTTCACAGGTCGCACGGTTCTTTGATGTGCCCTATCAGCCGGTTCTGCACACGATCTGTGCGCGGGACGCGGACAAGGGGCGCGCCTTTGCCGAGAATTGGGGCTATCAGAACGCAGTCACCGATTGGCGCAGGTTGGTCGAGGACACGGATATCGACCTGATCGACATTGCCAGCCCCAATGACACCCATATGGAGATTGCCGTAGCTGCAGCGCAGGCGGGCAAGATGGTGATGTGCGAAAAGCCGTTGGGTCGTTCGGCGGATGAGTCGCGCTATATGGTGGAGGCGGTCGAGTCGGCGGGCGTGGCAAACATGGTCTGGTACAACTATCGCCGCGTTCCGGCGGTGACCTTGGCCAAGCAGATGATCGACGATGGCAAGCTGGGCCGCATCTTTCACTACCGTGCCAAGTTCCTGCAGGATTGGACGATCTCGGCTGACTTGCCGCAGGGCGGGCAGGGGTTGTGGCGGTTGGATGTGGACGTGGCGGGCAGCGGGGTCACGGGGGACTTGTTGGCCCATTGCATCGACACGGCTTTGTGGCTGAACGGCGGGATCGACAAGGTTTGCGGGATGACCGAGACCTTCATCAAAGAGCGCCACCATAATCTGACCGGCAAGACCGAAGCCGTGGGGATCGATGATGCCAGCCTGTTTCTGGCGCGCTTTACAAACGGTTCGCTGGCCAATTTCGAGGCGACGCGTTATGCGCGCGGTCACAAGGCGCTTTACACGTTCGAGATCAATGGCGAACATGCCTCGATCGCGTGGGATCTGCATGATCTGCACCGGCTTGACTATTTCGATCACCGCGATGTCGGGCGTGAGCGCGGCTGGCGGTCTATCCACATCACGGATGGCGACCATCCCTATATGAGCCAGTGGTGGGTGCCGGGGCTGCAGATCGGATATGAACATTCGTTCATCCATCAGGCGGCGGACTTTCTGACCGGCTTGGCTGCGGGCAGTCCTGCGGCACCCACCTTCAGGGATGCGCTGGCAACAGATCTTGTGACGGATGCCGTGCTGGAATCGGCCAGAAACGGCCGATGGGAGACGGTTGGTCGTGACTGACCCTGCGTGTCGGGCAAGGGCATGGGCGTGGGTGGGGGTCTGCAGGGCCATCCGCCAGTGGCACTGGACCCCTGACCGATGAAAGTCGGCATAAACCTGTTGCTGTGGACATCGCATGTGACGACCCAGCATTTCGGTCTTTTGCGCGATCTGAAGGCTGCGGGATATGACACGGTGGAAATCCCCGTCTTTCAAGGCAGCCCGGATCACTATGCCATGCTGGGCGCCGAGCTTGACCGATTGGGTCTGGCACGCAGTGTCAGCAGCGCCATCGGCCCTGCGGGCAAGAACCCCTTGTCACCCGACAAGGCGGCGCAGCGGGCAGCGGTTGTGTTCACCCGCTGGCTGATTGACTGCACTGTCGCCATTGGGGCGCGTCTTGTAGTGGGGCCGATCCATTCTGAACTGGGGTTCTTCACGGGTGACGGCCCGACCTCGGCCGAGCGGCAGCGTGCCATCGACTTTCACCGGGCGGTGGGCGATTATGCCGGGGAACGGGATGTCCGTCTGGCATTGGAGGCGCTGAACCGCTTTGAATGCTATTTCCTGAACACGATGGCGCAATTGGCCGATCATCTCGACGCGGTGGACCATACGGCGGTCAAGGCGATGTATGACACCTTTCACGCCAATATCGAAGAGACTGACCCGGTGCAGGCAATCTCGACCATTCGCAGGCATCTGATCCATGTGCATGTGTCTGAAAATGATCGGGGGATACCAGGCAGAGGGCATGTTGCATGGGACGCCACTTACCGGGCATTGCGTGCGGCGGGCTATGATGATTGGATCACCATCGAGGCCTTCGGTCGGGCCCTGCCGGAATTGGCCGCCGCCACGCGGGTCTGGCGCGATTTCTTCCCCAGCAGGGATACGGTTTACCGCGAGGGGCTTGTGCAGGTGAGACAGGGCTGGGCCAAAGCGCAATGACCAAAGACCGCAGGCAGGTCTGGCCCACTTTTTGGAAAAGGATAACGCATGCAGCGCATGGGACAGGTGATCAGTCTTAAGGCCGAGATCATTGCCGAGTACAAACGAATTCATGCCACGGTGTGGCCAGAGGTTCTGGCCGCAATCGCGCAGGCGAATATCCGCAACTATACGATCTTTCTGAAAGAACCGGAAAACCTGATGTTTGCTTATTGGGAATATCACGGGGATGATTTCGCGGCCGATATGGCGGGCATGGGCGAGGTGCAGAAAATGCAGGATTGGTGGAAGATTACCGAACCGATGCAAATCCCCTTTGACACGCGCAAGCCCGGTGAATGGTGGGCACAGATGGAGAATGTCTTTCACACCGATTGACCCCCGGCATCGCGCGGTGGTGGTGCGGGCAGGGCGTCAGATCGTGATGCCGCCATCGATGTTGATCGCCTGCCCGGTGACAAAGGCACCATCGTCGGATGCCAGATAGGCGCATAGGCCCGCAATCTCATCAGGCCGGCCAAGGCGTCCGGCGGGTTGGCGGTCGATGAAGGTTTGGTAGGCCTTTTCGTGACTGCCGAGTTTGACGGCCAGGTCATCGATCCGGCCACGCAGGCTGGGGCTGTCGACCGTGCCGGGGCAGACCGAGTTGCACCGTATTCCAACGCCAAGATAGTCGGCGGCGACGGCTTTGGTCAGGCCGATCACACCGGCCTTGGTGGCACCGTAAGCTGCGCGCCTGGCAAAACCCTTGGTGGAACTGGCGACGGACCCGATGGTGATGATGCTGCCGCCATGGGTTTTCATGCGCGGGATCGCGGCACCAAGGATGTAATAGGCGCTGTCCAGCGTGATCGTGCAAGAGCGACGCCAGTCTTGCGGCGTGCACTCTTCGATTGTGCCTTGATGCACATAGCCCACGGCATGGACCAAGGCATCGATCCGATCAAAGCCACTGAAATAGGCGGCGACGGCGGCGGGGTCTGTCGCGTCCAGCGTTGCCGTTATGGCACCGTGCAGGCCCGTCAGCAAGTCAGCATTCAGGTCCGAGGCATAGACAATGGCACCCTCGGCCACGAATCGTTCTGCGATGGCGCGACCGATCCCTTGACCAGCAGCGGTCACGATCGCGGTTTTGCCGGAAAGTCGGTGCGTCATGTTCATGGGTATCTCCTGATAAGTTGCGAGGGGCGGGTCACACAGGCTTTGGCGCGGCCTGACGGCCCCACCAGGTTCGGGCAAGCGGCGCGCCCGCGACAAAGCGTCCCGATCCCAGCATGTCCTGAATACGCAGGCATTCGTTCCACTTGGCCATGCGTTCGGACCGGGCGAACGAGCCGACCTTTAACTGGCCACAGCCAAGGCCGGTCGCCAGATGGCTGATCGAGACATCTTCGCTTTCGCCGGACCGCGCCGAGACGACCGCACCAAAACCAGCCCGCTGTGCGGCGGCAAAGGCGGCCAGCGCTTCGGTGACGGTGCCGGCCTGATTGACCTTGATCAGCACAGCGTTGCAGGCCCGGTCAAGCGCCGCCTGATCTATCAAGGTGGCATTGGTCACAAGGTAATCGTCGCCGATGATTTGCACGCGGTCACCAAAGCGGCGGGTAAATTCGATCATGCCGATGGTGTCATCTTCGGCCAGCGGATCCTCGATCGACACGATGGGGTAGTCGTTCAGCCAGCGGCCCAGCATGTCGATCATGCCCGAGGTTTGCAGCGCGCGGTCCTCTAGCGCCAATTGGTAGCGCCCGTTCTTGCCAAACTCGGAAGCGGCGATGTCGAGTGACAGCACGACGCGGTCACCGGGTGTTTCGCCGGCCAGCACAATGGCGGCCATCAGGGTTTCCAGCGCCTGTTCGTTGCTGGTGAACTGCGGCCACCAGCCACCCTCATCTGCCACGCCAGCCAGTTTGCCGCTCCGCTTCAGAATGTTGCCCGCTGCGAAATAGACGGCACTGGTCACCTCCATGACCTCATCAAAGCTGGTGGCGCCCGGCACCATGATCAAAAAATCCTGAACATCAATCTGGCGACCGGCATGGGCGCCGCCGCCAAAGATCTGTATCTCGGGCAGCGGCAGCGCGGGCTTTTGGCCGGTCAGCGCGGCAATATGTTGCCAAAGCGGGGTCCCCGCATCGGCCGCGGCGGCATGCAGTACCGCCAGCGAGGTTGCAACGGTGGCATTGCCGCCAAGATTGGCCTTCAACGGTGACGGGTCGCATGACAAGATCGCGGCATCGATCACGCTTTGGTGTTCGGCATCCAGTCCCACAATTGCGGGGGCAATGCGTGTCTGCACCGATTGAAGCGCTTTTTGGACGTCAAGTCCGCGCAGAAAGGGGCCGCCGTCGCGCAGATCGATGGCCTCGCGCGTGCCGCGTGACGCGCCTGCGGGGGCGATGGCCCGGCCATAGGCGCCTGACGCAAGGGCGACTTGCACCTCGACGGTCGGGTTCCCGCGCGAGTCCCAGACCCGGCGGGCCTTGACCGATGTAATGGCTGTCACCTCATGATCCTTTGAAAAACGGGGTCAGCACGCCGATCAGATCGGTCAATCGGGCGGCAGGTTGCGCCATAAGCATCGGCGCCACAGCCCGAATGACCGCACGTTCGGCCTCGGTCAGATACTCGACCGGTGATTTGCCATCAACCCTGGCCAGCATCAACGCCGCAAGCAGGTCGCAGATGCGGGCTTCGATGTCGATGGGGTTTTCCCATGTCACATGGCTGGCATAGGCGCGCCAGAGTTGCACGACATTGGCAAACAGGCGGTCCTGGCTCTGGGGCAGGTGCAAGGCTTTCAGGATCAGATGGTTCAGGCAGAAGGCGACATCAAAGGCCGGGTCGCCCATCGTGGCGCATTCCGCATCAAGGATCACCGGCCTGTCTGCCCGAAACAGGATGTTCTTTGGGCTGACATCGCCGTGGACCAGCACACTGTCAGCCGCGTAAAGACGATCCGCCATGGCCTGCAACTGGTTTGCAAGGTCGGGGTGGCGGGTGGCGGTGAACAGCAGATAAGGCTCCAGTCGCAGGGCATGAAAGTCGTCGCGGTTCTGGAACGGGGTCGCGTCGAAACCGGCCTTGGTCGAGGCGGCATGGATCCGGCCAATTGTGTCGCCCACAAGGGCCGCCTCGCCCTTGTCGGGCCGGGCTTGCAGAAGGGCGGTCTTCCACAGAAAGACCTGATCGCCCGCAAGATATTCCATGGCAAAGCCGCCTTCGCGGTCGGATTGCCCGAACAGCTTGGGCACCGCAGCGGGCACCACCCGCGACGCCGCCTTGAGCCAGTGGTATTCTGCGCGGTTGCGGTGGACTGGGGCGCGCCAGACTTCGGCCACTTTCAACTTTGCCAAAGCGAACTTGACGCAATAGCGCGCCGCGCCGCATTGAACCATCACGATGTCGGATGCAACGCCACCCGTCAGCGGGGTGATGGTCAAAGTGTCGCCGGGCGCGCACAGGTCAAGCTCGACCAGCAGTCGTCTGCACCGCGCGACAAAGTCGGGATCGGCTGTGGTCAACGACTGCCCCCGTGTTGCGGCCCATTCCTGCTGGCCCGGCCTTGGATTTGGGCGGTCTTGTCCGCCCGAACGCTGCGTCATCCTGCGACCTGACCCGGCGTTTGGCAATATCCCGCCTGGTGTGCTCGCTTTGGACAAGGCGGACACCTGCGCGACCATGCGGAACCGCCATCAGGTCATGCCGCGTTGACCCGCCATCGCAATCGCACCGTGCATGACGCCGCGCAGTTCGGCCAGACCTTTCAGCCGACCGATCAGCGAATAGCCGGGGTTGATGCGGGTTTTGCCAATGTCGTCGGCCAGCAAATGGCCATGGTCGGGCCGCATCGGCAATTGCCAGTCGGTGCGGCCGGCATCGTGACGGCGCTGCTGTTCTTGCATCAGGGCAATGACAACGGCGGGCATGTCGGTTGACCCGCCCAGGTGGTCGGCCTCGTGAAACGATCCATCCGGCTCGCGGGTGACGTTGCGCAGGTGCACGAAATGGATGCGGGCCCCGAATTCGCGGATCATGGCGACCAGATCATTGTCCGCGCGCACCCCAAATGACCCGGTGCAAAAGGTCAGACCATTCGCCATCTGGTCGGGTGCGGCCAGAATATGGCGGATGTCGGACGCGGTCGAGACGACGCGGGGCAGGCCATACAGGCTGAAAGGCGGGTCGTCGGGGTGAATACACATCTGCACGGCACAGTCCTGCGCGACCGGCACGACTTCGGTCAGAAAATGCCGCAGATTGGCGCGCAGGTCGTCGGGCGACAGACCGTCATAGTCCTGCAGCGCCATCAAAAAGCTGGCGCGGTCATACTGGCGCTCGGTCGCGGGCAGGCCGGCAATCAGGACACGTTCGATCTGGTCGAGCGTTTCGGGCGGCAAGGTCTGAAACCGGGTTTCAGCGGCGGCGATCTGCGCATTGGTATAGTCTTGGGCCACGCGGGGACGGCGCAGCACGAACAGGTCATAGGCCGCGAAATCCACGGCGTCAAAGCGCAGCGCATAGCCGGTCGAGGGCATGCGGTAGGTCAGATCGGTGCGCGTCCAGTCGACCACGGGCATGAAATTGTAGCAGATGGTCGTGATGCCCGCCTTGGCGCAGGCGCGGATCGTGTCCTTGTACCAGCCGATGAATTTGGCCCGGTCGGGTCCGGCGATCTTGATCTGATTGTGGACGGGGATGCTTTCCACCACCTTCCACCGCAGACCGCTGGCATCAATCTGCGCCTTTTGCCGTGCCATTTCGGCATCGCTCCACGGTGAGCCGTCATAGATGTGGTGCAGGGCCGAGACCACCTCGGTCGCGCCCGTCTGTTTGACATGATCGAGCGAGACCGGATCACCCGGCCCATACCATCGCAGTGTTTCCCGCATAGGTTGCATGGCTGTGGTGTCCCCTACTGTCCGTTCAATCGAATTTGTTGGACCACATCAAAGGGTTTTTGGCAAGAAACAGATTGGACCCTATGTTCTTAACGCTGTTCGTGGTCGTTCCGATCTGTGGTGTGCGGCCTGTCCGCCCTTATGTCATCTGTGACAGGTTGTCTGCGGGGCGCGCATTGAGCCCCTGTTGTATGTCGCCAAGAACTGGCACGATGTGGGGCAGGGTAAAATCAGACGGACGGCAGGTGTTCGGATTCATTGGCAGGTGAGGCAAGGTGATGGATTTTCAGGGCAAGGTGGCGCTTGTCACCGGAACGACCGGGATCGGTCAGGCATGTGCGGTGCGGTTGGCGCAGAGCGGTGCCGCGGTATTGGCCTGCGGGATAGATGTGGGGGCCAATGCGGCACTTGCAGCACTGGCGGCGGAGCAGAACCTGTCGATCTTGGCGCGCGACAGTGACATGTCCGTGCCACAACAGGTCGGTGACGCCGTTGCAGCGGCTGTTTTGCGATTCGGTGGCCTTGACATCATCGTGAACGCGGCCGCGGTGCATCCCTATGGCACGGTCGTTTCGACCGATTTTGCGACTTTTGAACGCTGCATGGCGGTCAATGTCGGGTCGATTTTTCTGACGGCGCAATTCGGCGTGCCGGAACTTGCGCGGCGCGGTGGGGGCGCGATCATCAACATTTCTTCGGTTCAAGGTCACAACTGTCAGCAGAATGTTGCGGCCTATGTCGCGTCCAAGGGGGCCATTCATGCCTTGACGCGGGCCATGGCGCTGGACCATGCGCATCAGAAAATTCGGGTCAATTCGGTCAGTCCCGGCTCGGTCAGAACGCCCATTCTGGAACCTGCCGCCCGGACCTATGGCGGCGAAGGCGTTTCGGTCGAACAGGCCTTTCAACGCTTTGGCGCAGCCCATCCGATCGGCCGGATCGGTGAGCCAGAAGAGGTGGCCGAACTGGTGGCCTTTCTCGCCTCGGACCGGGCGGGGTTCATCACGGGCAGCGATTACCGCATTGATGGCGGTCTGACGGCTGGCATCGGGGTGAAATGAACGCGGCCCAGTTCCTTCGCGCCCCGGGCGGTCAAGACGGAGTTCCGGTTCCGTCTTTAGACCCCATGATCGGTGTGTGATCTGACCGGCTCGGCGGCCTCTGCCGCGGCATTCTGCGTTCGAGGGTTGCACGGGATGGGCTGGTGCCGTGTCAAGAATGGGGGAGAGGCCAGCTGCGGGATAACACGTTCATTGGACTGGATGACCACAAGGCGACGCTCTCGGTCGCGGTCGCGGAAGGGACGCGTGGCGGGCTGGTCTGCCACTGCGGCACAATTTGGCAACACCCGGAGAATGGACCTGCACCGGTTTCGTTCCGGTCGCTGCGCCACGGCCTTCAGAAGTTCATCTTTCATGCCCATGCTGATCCGCCTCATGCCCCACACCCAGAACGCACTGCTCCGGGAACATTTCTAGTGAGGCAACGACACAATCTTGGGGAATACTTCTGGCGAGGTAATGCGCCGGCCATGGTGGTTGTCGCTGAACATGAAGTCTTGCTGCAAGAGAGTC
>JBAXXO010000072.1:0-12870 GCA_037127855.1 Alphaproteobacteria bacterium | reverse complement strand
CGGCAAGGGGGGTGAAGATAGGGGCGGTCATGGCGCGAGTGTTGCCGCGAAATCGGGTGGCTGGCAAGGGGGGGGCCCATGGTTCTCACGGTGGGAGCCTTGGAAAATTCATTATAACAAATACTTAAGCATTTACGCTCATCTGAAATGAACATTTGGCCATGGCGGTGATGTCTGGTGCGGCGTCCAGTGCAGGTCGTCTGACCCGCCGGCACGGAATGCGTGCCCCGCAATTTTGTCATGGCACTGGCGGCAACGGCGATTTACGAGGGGGGCATGGCCGATCTGACCCAACCCATCCTGACCCCATCCCGACAGCAAGACAGTTGGCGCGGCTTTGGCTTTGCCCTGACGGCCTATCTGATGTGGGGGTTCTTGCCGATCTTCATGAAGCAGTTGGCGCATATTTCGCCGATCGAGGTCATTGCGCACCGGGTGATCTGGTCGGTGCCGATTGCGCTGGCTGTGCTGGCGCTGACAGGACAGTTGAGCGGGTTTGCGGCGCTGTTGCGGCAACCGCGCGTGCTGGCGATGGGGGCGGTGACGGCGGCGCTGATCAGCGTCAACTGGGGAATTTATATCTGGGCCATCGGATCAGGCCATGCATTGCAGGCCGCTTTGGGATATTACATCAACCCGTTGTTCAGCATCCTGCTGGGGGCGGTGCTGCTGGGTGAACGGCTGGCGCGTTTGCAGCAGGTTGCCATAGGTCTGGCGGCTGCGGCGGTTGGATTGCTGACCTGGCAGACGGGCGAGGTGCCATGGCTGGCGTTGGGTCTGACGGTGAGTTGGGGCTTTTACGCCTATTTCAAGCGCGCGCTGCCCATCGGGGCCAATCACGGCTTCATGCTGGAGGTGCTGATCCTGTTGGTGCCCGCGGTCGGCTATGCGGTCTGGCTGGGTCTGCAAGGGCGGGGGCATTTCATGGCCGGGGTGTCGCGTGACACCGGATTGCTGATGTTTGCCGGTGTGGTCACGGCGGTTCCGTTGATGATCTATGCCAATGGGGCCAAGCTGTTGCGGCTGTCGACAATCGGAATCTTGCAATACATTGCGCCGACGATGATCTTTGTCACCGCCTTTTTCGTGTTCGGCGAGCCGTTGGGGCTGGCGCAATTGGTGGCCTTTGGGCTGATCTGGGCGGCGTTGGTGTTGTACAGTTGGGTCTTGGTGCGCGGCATGCGGGCCTGACCGGGGGCCAGTGGGTTGCAGTTTGGCGGGGCTTGCCGCAAAAGGGCTGCCTTGGCCGGGGGTGTGGGAATGGCGACAGGGTTTGGCTTTGCCGTGCAGGGGTTTGAGGGTGCGGCGCGGACCGGGGTGATCTCGACCCCGCGCGGCGATATCAGGACGCCCGCCTTCATGCCGGTGGGGACGGCGGCCACGGTCAAGGCAATGCTGCCGGGTTCGGTGCGCGAGACGGGTGCGGATATTCTGCTGGGCAACACCTATCACCTGATGCTGCGCCCCACCGCCGAGCGGATTGCCCGTCTGGGGGGGCTGCACCAGTTCATGAATTGGGACAGGCCGATCCTGACCGACAGTGGCGGGTTTCAGGTGATGTCGCTGGCCGCATTGCGCAAGATGTCCGAAGAGGGGGTGCAATTTTCATCCCATATCGACGGGTCCAAGCACATGCTGAGCCCCGAGCGCAGCATGGAAATCCAAAGGCTGCTGGGCAGTGACATCGTGATGTGTTTTGACGAGTGCCCGGCGCTGCCGGCCAGTGACGAGGTTGTTGCGGCCTCGATGCGGATGTCGATGCGCTGGGCGCAGCGCAGCCGGGATGCCTTTGGCGACAGGCCGGGGCATGCTTTGTTCGGCATCATGCAAGGCGGGGTGAACCGCGCGTTGCGTGAGCAAAGCGCCGAAGCGCTGCGGGCGATCGGGTTTGACGGCTATGCGCTGGGCGGACTTGCGGTGGGCGAGGGGCAGGAGGCGATGTTTTCGGTGCTGGATTATGCGCCCGCGCTGCTGCCCGCCGACCGCCCGCGCTATCTGATGGGGGTGGGCAAGCCCGCTGATATCGTGGGGGCGGTGCAGCGCGGCATCGACATGATGGATTGTGTGCTGCCCAGCCGGTCAGGCCGCACCGGGCAGGCCTGGACGCGTTGGGGGCAGGTCAATATCAAGAATGCCCGCCATCAGGACGACCCGCGCCCGTTGGATGAGGATTGCACCTGCCCCTGTTGCCGAGGCTACAGCCGTGCCTATCTGCATCACGTCTTCAAGGCGCAAGAGATCATCAGTTCCATGCTGCTGACATGGCACAATCTGCATTATTTTCAGGAATTGATGCAGGGCCTGCGCGATGCCATTGCGGCGGGGCGGCTGGCGGCCTTTGCTGCGGTGTTTGCCGACATGCAGGTGCGGGGCGATATCGAGCCGGTCTAGGCGGCGATGTCGGGTTTGACGGGGCGGCCTTCCCATTTTTGCACCTCGAGCGTGTAGCCGCCGGGGGCCGTCATGTAGAAGGTCCAGGAAAAATGCATCAGCCGCGGCGGATCGCAGGTGTAGCCCGCAGCGGTCAGTTTCTGATGCACCATGTCGACCTCTGCACGGCTGTCCATCATGAAGCCGACATGAAAGGCGCTGGGCAACTGCGATTCGGTGATGCCTTCGAAGTTCGACAAGACCAGAACCATGCCGGCATCGTCGCGCAGCATGGCAAATTTCTTGGTGGCGGGCGCAGAAAGGGTCATGGCGAAATGGGTGGTCAGAAAGTCGGCGGCGGCCACCACGTCGGTGACGGGGATATTCATGTGGTTCATGTGCATGTGGGCAGTCCAATCGGTTGCCCCTCTACATCTGAGGGCGAACGGGGTAAAGTCAAGCCATTTGCGCGGTGCCGTCGGCTGCAGCCGTGCTTGGCATCATCCTATTGGCATCATCGCGTCAGCCACAGGTTGTAACACCGAAACCTGACCACATGCCATCTTGCCTGTGCGCAATCACCTGTTCATGATTGCACGTTACCGAGGTTGACACTTATGTGACGCCACCACAAATAAACGGTACGAACAGGGGAAGCCCCAAATGTTGCCGATGAACGGGACGAAGGTCTTCCTGCCAGAAAGGAAATCACGTGTCTGATAAAATTGTAAGCTATCCGGTCCTGCCGTTGCGCGACATAGTGGTGTTTCCCCACATGATCGTGCCGCTGTTTGTCGGCCGCGAAAAGTCGGTGCGCGCCTTGGAAGAGGTGATGTCCGATGACAAGCAGATCCTGTTGTCAAGCCAGATCGACCCGTCGGTCGATGATCCGGCAGCGGATGGGATTTACAAGGTGGGCGTCCTGGCCAATGTGCTGCAGTTGCTGAAGCTGCCCGATGGCACGGTCAAGGTGCTGGTCGAAGGCAAGGCACGCGTCAAGATCACGCAGTTCGTGCCGAACCCGTCGTTCTTTGAGGCGCGGGCCGAGATGGTGGCGGAAACCCTGGGCGACAAGGATGCCGTAGCCGCCATGACGCGGTCGGTCAGCGACGAGTTCGAGAAATACGCCAAGATCAAGAAGAACATCCCCGAAGAGGCGCTGTCGGCGGTGGCCGAGACCCGTGAGCCGGCGCGGTTGGCCGATCTTGTGGCCGGTCATCTGGGGGTCGAGGTTGCGGTCAAGCAGGAGCTGCTGGAAACGCTGGTCGTGGCGGAACGGCTGGAAAAGATCTTTGGCCACATGCAGGGCGAATTGTCGGTGCTGCAGGTCGAGAAGAAGATCAAGACCCGCGTCAAGAGCCAGATGGAGCGCACACAGCGCGAATACTATCTGAACGAGCAGATGAAGGCCATTCAGAAAGAGTTGGGCGACGGTGAAGAGGGCCAGAACGAGGTGGCCGAACTTGAGGACCGCATCGCCAAGACCGCCTTTTCCAAAGAGGCGCGCGACAAGGCCGAGGCCGAGTTGAAAAAGCTGAAATCCATGAGCCCGATGAGCGCCGAGGCGACGGTGGTGCGCAACTATCTCGACTGGTTGTTGTCGGTGCCATGGGGTGCCAAGTCCAAGGTCAAGAAAGACCTTGGCGCCGCGCAAAAGGTGCTGGACGCCGATCACTATGGGCTGGAGAAGGTCAAGGAGCGGATTGTCGAATATCTGGCCGTGCAGGCCCGCAGTGCCAAGCTGAAGGGACCGATCCTGTGCCTTGTCGGCCCCCCGGGTGTGGGCAAGACCAGCCTTGGCCGGTCTGTGGCCAAGGCCACGGGGCGTGAGTTCATCCGGATTTCGCTGGGCGGTGTGCGTGATGAGAGCGAGATCAGGGGGCACCGTCGGACCTATATCGGCTCGATGCCCGGCAAGATCATTCAGGCGCTGAAGAAGGCGAAAACCACCAACCCGTTGATCTTGCTGGATGAGATTGACAAGATGGGGCAGGATTTTCGCGGTGACCCGGCCAGCGCCATGCTGGAGGTGTTGGACCCCGAACAAAACGCCACCTTCACCGACCACTATCTGGAGGTGGAATACGATCTGTCCAACGTGATGTTCATCACCACGGCCAACAGCTATAACATGCCGGGCCCCCTGCTGGACCGGATGGAGATCATTCCGCTGGCAGGCTATACCGAGGATGAAAAGCGCGAGATCGCCAAGGGGCATCTGGTGCAAAAGCAGATCACCGGCCACGCCTTGAAAAAGGGCGAGTTCAGCATCACCGACGACGCGCTGACCGAGGTCATTCGCAGCTATACCCGTGAAGCGGGCGTGCGCAACCTTGAGCGCGAGATTGCCAAGCTGGCGCGCAAGGCGGTGACTGAGATCGTCAAGAAAAGTGCCAAGACCGTGGTGATCACCCCTGACAAGCTGGAAGCCTATCTGGGCGTCAAGCGCCATCGTTGGGGTCTGGCCGAGAAAGAGGATCAGGTCGGTGTCGTCACCGGTCTGGCATGGACATCGGTGGGCGGCGAGTTGCTGCATATCGAGGCGCTGAAACTGCCGGGCAAGGGCCGCATGAAAACGACCGGGAAACTGGGCGATGTCATGAAGGAATCGATCGATGCCGCCGCGTCCTATGTGCGCTCGATCGCACCCGAACTGGGGGTGAAGCCGACCAAGTTCGAAACGGTCGACATCCACCTGCACTTGCCGGAAGGCGCGACGCCCAAGGACGGGCCAAGTGCGGGTCTGGCGATGGTGACCTCGATCGTCAGCGTGATGACCGGCATTCCGGTGCGCAAGGATGTCGCGATGACGGGCGAAGTGACGCTGCGGGGCAATGCGCTGCCCATCGGCGGGCTGAAGGAGAAACTGTTGGCGGCGCTGCGGGGCGGTATCAAGACCGTGCTGATCCCCGAAGAAAACGCCAAGGATCTGGTCGAGATCCCGGACAATGTGAAACAGGGGATGGAGATCATCCCGGTCAGCCATGTTCGCGAAGTGCTGAAGATCGCCTTGGTGCATCAGCCCGAGCCGATCATCTGGGACGAGGCCGCCGAAGAGGCCGCCGCCGCCGCGCGTGATGCCGCGCGGGGGCAGGGCGCACAGCCGACCGCGCATTGACCAAGCCCCCCGGCGCACAAGTTTTGTGCGCCGGGTTCGTTCGATTGGCGAATTGAAGGCCGCCTGATACAAGACTGTTTGCATTGGCGTCCTTTGCGACTAAGCATGCCGTTATCAAATAACATTTGTGCAGGTGTAGAGATGGCAACCAAGCCTACGACCCCGAAAGCCCAAAAGAAACCGCTGGCCAATCCGAGGGCGGTCGCCGCGAAAGTGGTGAAACCGGTTGTGGCCGATCCGTCCCCGGTTGCGGGGGGCGTCGCAGCGCGTGATGTGGCCTCTGATTTGTCCGGCAATCCAAAGGCCGCGGCGACAGCCCAGATGAGGTTGAAGGATCTGGTCGACCACGTGACCAAGGCCAGCGGGTTCAAGAAAAAGGACGTCAAAGTTGTCGTCGAGGCGACGCTGGCCCGGATCGGGGCCGCCCTGCAAAACGGCGACAGCATGGCTTTGGCCGGGCTGGGCAAACTTAGGATGGTGCGTGCCGCGAGCGGGCCTGGTGGTGTTATGACGCTGAAGCTGCGCATGGCCACCCCCGGCGCAAAGCCCGCCAGCGCCGCGTCAGTTCCGGCGGACGATCAGGACGACGACTGAGGCTTGACCCGACTGGTGTTACCCGCGCAATTGGGCGCGGATCGTGCGGCGGTGCGCAGCATGACTGACTGCGCTGTGGTGGAGAAAAGACTGGGAAAGCGGATGCCGACCCTCTTGCAGAGGTGGGCGTTCACGACTAGACTCTCCTGCACTCGGATGGATTTGCACAGTAGATCGGGCGATTAGCTCAGCGGTAGAGCGCATCGTTCACATCGATGATGTCAGGGGTTCAAATCCCTTATCGCCCACCATTTCCGCCTGCATTTCAATGGGTGGCTTAACGGCTCCCTTCGGGGGCCGTTTTACCCAAAAGGGCTTCGGAGTTTACCCAAAGCTTCCCCAAATAAGGAACGGATGGCCGACCCTCTGAGTCCTATATCGGGAAATGTTCACTTTGTGTTCCAAATGCATGGGAATAGTAGGCAAGTCGTATTCTCAGTGGTAGTGTCGCGAAAAAGGCAGGGGGCAGCTTTGGGCAAACGACCGATCGCGATTGACCTATTTTCGGGTGCGGGTGGAATGTCGCTGGGTTTCGAGCAAGCAGGCTTCGATGTGGTTGCCGCTGTCGAGATTGATCCGATCCACGCCGCAGTCCACAAGTTCAACTTCCCTGACTGTGCCGTGCTTCCCCAGAGCGTAACCACCTTGACTGGCGACGCCATCCGGCAAGCCGCAGGCATCGGCGCGCGGGCCGTCGACGTAGTGTGCGGCGGTGCCCCGTGCCAAGGATTTTCCCTGATTGGGAAGCGGGCGATTGATGATCCCCGCAACGCTTTGGTTCGCGACTTCCTGCGGTTGGTACGCGAACTAGACGCCCGCGCCTTCGTATTCGAAAACGTCAAGGGCCTGACACTTGGCAAACATCGGCGCTTCTTGGAGGAACTGATTGGGGAATTCAGCAAGGCGGGTTACGACGTCCGTGTTGATCCTAAGGTTTTGAACGCGGTTAACTTTGGCGTACCGCAGAGTCGGGAGCGCCTTTTCCTGATGGGTGTGAAGTGTGGCGAGACGCTGCCAAGCTATCCCCGGCCCCTGACGTGTCGTCCAGATCGGAAGGGCGATGAGCCGCTTAAAAGTAGTCCGACCTGCCAAGACGCCTTGGGTGATTTGCCAGAGGCAGAGGATTACTCTGGCCTACTTTTCTCCGACGAAGTTGCAAAAGCGGTGTGGGGAGTTCCCAGCGCCTATGCCAAGGAAATGCGGTGCCTTTCGAATGACGCTTGGCACCACGGCTCCCCTCGCAAGTGGGATGCGTCGTTGCTGACGTCCAGCATGCGAACGGATCACACCGACATTTCCCGGCGGCGTTTCTCTGAGACTTCGCCTGGTTCGGTCGAGCCGATTTCACGTTTCTTCCGCTTGGCTGCTGATGGCGTTTCAAACACGCTGAGGGCCGGCACGGATGCGTCACGGGGTGCGTTTACAAGCCCGCGCCCTGTCCATTATGGGAAGGCTCGGTGCATCACAGTTCGGGAAATGGCTCGGTTGCATGGGTTCCCGGATTGGTTCCGGTTCCATGAGACGAAGTGGCATGGAGCTCGGCAGATAGGCAATGCGGTTCCTCCACCTCTGGCGAGGGCGGTCGCCGCTCAAGTCCTTACTGCGCTTGGTTACACTGCAACCAAGCCGTCTAAGACTGTGGATTTGGGCGACGTATCCTTGTTGCGGATGGATATGGGGCAGGCAGCACGGCATTGGGGTGTGGCCACTCCGATTGGGAAGCGGGACAGGAAGAGCGGTGCAGTGAAACGCAGGCAGGTTGATATTGAGGTGAAACGATTGAACGCGATGGCAGCTGAATAGCGATGGCAAAACCTCAAAGCCGGTACAATGCCATAGTGGAAAAGATCTTCTTCGACCGATACGTTGCTGGTGTGACGGAAATCCCGTGGGTTCGGGAAGACTTAAACACCGCCGCAAGCGCCCTTGGAATGAAGCCGATCAAGAACCTTGGCGACGTGGTGTATTCAATTCGCTACCGCAACCCGATGCCAGAGAAGATATTGGCCACCCAGCCGGAAGGCATGGAATGGGTGATCGGTGGGGGTGGTCGGGCGCTGTACCTCTTCCGACTTGTGCCCATTAATCGAATACGCCCGCGCGAAAACATGGTCGCGATCAAGATACCTGACGCCACACCCGAAATTATCCGCGCCTACGCGCTGACAGATGAACAGGCCTTGTTGGCAAAGGTGCGCTACAACCGTCTGATTGATATCTTCATGGAACTTGTGGCTTACTCTCTCCAGAACCATCTTCGGACGACTGTCACGCGTATCGGGCAGATAGAGATTGATGAAATCTACGTCGGTGTCGATAAACGCGGGCGGCAGTTCATTGTGCCAGTTCAGGCTAAGGGCGGGAAGGATCAGCTTAGCGTGATCCAAACCGAACAAGACCTTTTATGCTGTGCTGAAAAGTACCCCAACCTTATTGCGCGGGCCGTCTCTGCCCAGTTCATCGGGGACGATCTTATTGCGCTGTTTGAACTGACGGTTGAAGACGGACAGGTAAGGGTTGTGGAGGAAAAACACTATCGGCTTGTCCCCCATTCGGAAATCACTGGCGCCGATCTCGCATTCTATGGCTCTGCGCGATCCTGACGGTTGCCCAAGGCGGCACCGGTGGCCGATGTGGTGTAGTCGGATGCAAGGGAAAACGAATAGGGTAGTCGCACTTGAAAAGAACCGCGCGGAGGTGGGGCAAGGACTGGTCAAGCCACAAATCGCGCCCCGGCAAAGGGCGCGCCTTTGGCATTGCGCAGGCCCGATGGGCAGGGTTGGCTTGGCAGGCCCAAGATTTCGGATTGCTACGGCGTTGGACTGTCGCTAAAGACAGGGCAGGGGCGATTAGCTCAGTTGGTAGAGCGTCTCGTTTACACCGAGAATGTCGGCGGTTCGAGCCCGTCATCGCCCACCATCCCCCGACGCAAGCGGCATGATGCCGGTGGTGGAACCCAGTTGGGGCCCTCGACTTCCGTGCAATCCAAGACAGGTAACCCGCTTGATCCGGCTGGGCACAGGACCTGTGCGAAACTGCATCTGCCTTGCGGATCGGTCTTGCCCTATATCTGCCGCAACCAAGGAGGCTGACATGAGTTGGAACCCCGCGCTGGACCCGTCGATCCCGATGGGCGACGAAGTGGATGCGATTGCCGCCGTGATCGTGCCGCGCGCCCGGGATTTGGGCGGGTTCGAAGTGCGCCGCGCGCTGCCCTCGGTCCAGCGCCAGATGGTGGGGCCATTCATCTTTTTCGACCAGATGGGACCGGCCGAGTTTTTGACCGGCAACGGCGTCGATGTGCGGCCGCATCCGCATATCGGGCTTGCGACGGTGACCTATCTGATGAAGGGCCGCATCCATCACCGCGACAGTCTGGGCACCGACGCCTGGATCGCACCCGGCGAGGTCAATCTGATGACGGCGGGCATCGGGATCACGCATTCCGAACGCATGGACGGCCCGCCCGGACCGCAAAGCCTGCTGGGGTTGCAGACATGGCTGGCGCTGCCCAAGGACCGCGAGGATGACCCGGCCGCCTTTGTCAATGCCGGGGCCGAGGCTTTGCCGGTTTTGGAAGGCGAGGGCAAGGTGGTGCGGTTGATCCTGGGCGATGCCTGGGGGGCAAGGGCGGCAGTCGCGACACCGGGCGAGACACTGTATGCCGATGCGACCCTGGCGGCGGGGGCGGTGCTGCCCTTGCCCGACAATCACGAGGACCGCGGGGTCTATGTGCTGACGGGCGAGGTGGTCGTGGCGGGGCAGGTTTATGCGGCGGGGCGGATGCTGGTGTTTCGGCCCGGCGACCGGATGTCGGTCAAAGCCGGCGCGCAGGGGGCGCGGGTGATGGTGCTGGGCGGCGCCACGATGGACGGGCCGCGGCATATCTGGTGGAACTTTGTCGCCTCGTCGCAGGACCGAATCGTGGCCGCGCGAGAGGCGTGGCGGGCGGGGGATTGGCGGCACGGGCGGTTTCAACTGCCCAAGGGCGATGAAGCCGAGTTCATTCCCGCGCCCGAAGGGTAACCTGAGCGGCACGGGTTTGACGGAATGCGGTGACGCGCGGATCGTGGGCAAAGATCGCGCCCGCGCTGGGGCCATACGGCAGCGTAAATGATGTCATCGGCGCGCGGCCCTTGAGTGACGCTGGATTTCGCAAGAAAGGGCTCTATCACTGTATTGAACTGGAATGCGGCGGATGTGGGGATTGCCTTTGTCCTGATCGGTTCAAGTCGCCATGCATGGGGCGCAAACAAATCCGTCCCGGCTGCGCCGTTCCTTGCTTGACGCCGTCTGCCCCTTTGCGTAATACCCGCGAACGTTCGGGCGGGCCCGGGCGGCGTGCGGTGGTAGCTCAGTTGGTTAGAGTACCGGCCTGTCACGCCGGGGGTCGCGGGTTCGAGCCCCGTCCACCGCGCCACTTGTCCACAGATTGATCCGGCCCTACAAACGCATACGGTAGCGGATATGGCCATCCGACGGGGTGATGCTGTCATAAAGCCGCCGTGCCGTGGTGTTGCCCTCGTTTGTGTGCCAGTACAGGCGGTGCCAGCCACAGTCGCGGGCCAGCGTTTGCAAATCCTCGATCAGGGCGCGGCCGACGCCCCGGCCACGGGCGGCAGGGGCGACGAACAGATCCTCGAGATAGCAGTCATCGCCCATGACCCAGGTCGAAGGATGGTGTTGGTGGATGGCAAAGCCCAAAAGGCCGTCATCCTCGGCCAGACGCATCTTCATCGGGCTGGCCGGGTCCATCAGGCGGGCCCAGGTGTGGTCGGTGATGGCGGGGTCAAGCGTGGTCTGGTAATAGTCAAGAAAGCCCTGCCACAGGACAGCCCACTGGGCGCGGTCGGTCGGTGCTGCGTCGCGCAGGATCATTTCAGGCGGTCCAGGATGCGCGCCCAGGAGCGGATGCCCTTGTGAAACGAGCGGATGTCGTATTTCTCGTTCGGCGAGTGGATCAGGTCATCGTCGAGCGCAAATCCGATCAGCATGGAATCCATGCCAAGGATCGTCTTGAAGTAACCCGCGATCGGGATCGAGCCGCCCGAGCCGACAAATGCCGCCGGGCGGGGCCATTCGTCGGACAGGGCGGCGCGGGCCTTTTCAAAGGCCGGGTTGGTGGTGGTCATGACCGAGGCGGGCGAGGTGCCGTGGCCGTGGAATTCCACCGTGCAATCGGCGGGCAGCAGGCTGTGGACCATGGCGCGGAAACTGTCTCGAATCTTGACCGGGTCCTGACTGCCGACTAGGCGAAAGCTGATCTTGGCATGGGCCTGCGAGGGCAGAACGGTCTTGAAGCCTTGGCCGGTATAGCCGCCGGTGATGCCATTGACCTCGCAGGTGGGGCGCGACCAGATCATTTCCAGCACCGAGCGCCCCTGTTCGCCTGCGGGCACCGACAGGCCGACATCGGCCAGAAAGGCCTTGGCGTCAAAGCCCAAATCCTCCCACTGGGCGCGCTGCGCGTTGGACAGTTCGGGCACGCCGTCATAAAAGCCGGGCACGGTGACGCGGCCGGTTTCGTCATGCAGGGCGGCGATGATGCGCGACAGCACGCGGATGGGGTTGATCGCCGCACCGCCATAGCTGCCCGAATGCAGGTCCATGCGCGGGCCGGTCAGGGTGATTTCTTCGCCCAGCAGGCCGCGCAGCATGGTGGTGATGGCGGGGGTGTCGGGGTCGAACAGACCGGTGTCGCAGATCAGGGCGATGTCGCTGGTCAGTTCCGCCGCATTGTCGCGCATGAAGGGGATCAGCGAGGGCGAGCCGGATTCCTCTTCGCCCTCAAGAAACACGGTCAGGCGGCAGGGCAGGGTGCCGTGGACCGCTTTCCAGGCGCGGCAAGCCTCGAGAAAGGTCATCAACTGACCCTTGTCATCGGATGTGCCGCGGCCGCGGATGACCTGACCCTTGGGCGTGTCTTGCAGTTCGGGGTCAAAGGGTGGGCGGTCCCACAGCGTCAGAGGATCGACGGGTTGGACGTCGTAATGGCCGTAAAACAGCAGGTGGGGGCCAGAGGTGCCGCCATGGGCCACGACCATGGGATGGCCTGGCGTGGGGCGCGCCGAGGCGTCAAAGCCCAGGGTTTGCAGATCGGCTACCAACATGTCGGCGGCACGGGTACAGTCGGCCTTGTAGGTGGGGTCGGTCGAGATGGACGGCACGCGCAGCAGTGCCATCAACCGGCCGAGTGCTTGGGGCAGGGAATGGTCGATCTGGTCGAGTACGGCGGCGAGGGTCATTGCAATCTCCGGATTCTGCCCCGATTTGGGCTGGGGTGCAGCGTAACATTCGGGCAGGGACTGTCCAGTGGCCGAAACCTGCGCTAAAGGGCATGCGACGCAAACGGAGGGTGAGATGCGCAAATTGGGTCTGGTGATGGGTTTGGTTTTGGCGCTGGGTGCAAGGGGGGCTTTGGCGCAGGATGTGCCGGTCGAGGTCAGCAAGCTGGCCGGGCAACAGATCAAGCTGCATGTCTATCCGTTTCTGAGCGAGGCCGATCTGACGACGCTGCGCTTTGTGGCCAAGAACAAAGAGGCGCTGAAGCTGTTCATCACCGCGAAAGGGTATTCGGCGCTGGCGGTTGCGCCGGAGGAAGGCTTTGCGCCCGGTGGGGCGCCGGCCCCCTCGGCGGTGGCGTTGGGCGATTTTGCCGATCCGGCCACGGCGGCGGCCGAAGTGGTCAAGGCCTGTGACGCCAAGCGTAAGGGCAAGGCCAAGGGCAAGCCGGCCTGTGTCGTCGTGCTGGAGGTTGGACCTGCCGGCTGAGTGGGGCCGACTTAACG
>JBAXXO010000071.1:0-13245 GCA_037127855.1 Alphaproteobacteria bacterium | reverse complement strand
GCTTGGCACCTTCCCCGCCCTGGTCACCTCGACCCTGCGACGCCGTTTCCTGCGCACCGTGATGGGGGCCAAGGGCCTGACCGCGCCCGTCTTGTCCTACGAGGAAATCGGGATGGAGGCGCGGCCCGCCCTGGTGGGTATCGTCCCTGCATGAGCCCCTTGCTGGATCAGTTGACCGCGGCGACGGGCCTTGGCGCGGATTGGTTCCGCACGGTCGCGCTGGTGTTTCTGCGTGTCGGGGCCGTCATGGCCCTGATGCCCGCCTTTGGTGAACAGGTTGTGCCGCGACGGATCAGGCTGGCGCTGACCGTCGCCTTTACCGCGATCATCACCCCGGCGGTCTTTGCACCGGTCTCGGCCATGACCGGGCTGCTGTTGCCCGCCGCGATCGAAATCCTGGTGGGTCTGGCCATTGGCATCG
The DNA here is from genome assembly GCA_037127855.1 of Alphaproteobacteria bacterium. Taxonomy (GTDB): domain Bacteria; phylum Pseudomonadota; class Alphaproteobacteria; order Rhodobacterales; family Rhodobacteraceae; genus Stagnihabitans. The sequence goes on along the minus strand of JBAXXO010000071.1, from coordinate 12,824 downwards.
GCATGCGTCTGTTCATCCTTGCCCTGCAGATGGCGGCGTCCATCATTGCGCAGGTCACCTCACTGTCACAACTGTTCGGCGGCACCACGCCTGACCCCCAGCCCGCCATCGGCAATCTGCTGACCGTCGCAGCACTTGCACTGGCCGTGCTCAGCGGCCTGCATGTCAAAGCGGCAAGCCTCATGATCCTGTCGTACCAGATCTTGCCCGCCGGTCGCATCCCCAGCACCTCCGATCTGGCCGATTGGGGTCTTTTGCAGGTCACAAACGCACTGGTTCTGGCCTTTTCCCTGGCGGCCCCCTTTGTGATTGGCTCGGTCATCTACAACGTCGCTTTGGGCGTCATCAACAAGGCGATGCCGCAACTGGCGGTCTCGCTGGTTGGCGCGCCGTTGCTTACCCTCGCGTCGCTTATCCTGATGACGCTGGTCGTCCCGTTGGCCTTGATGGTCTGGCTGCACAGTTTTGACGCCTATCTGGCCTTTCCGTTCAAGGCGACGCCATGAGCCAGCCCGATGACGACGTCGAACGCGAACACGAACCCTCGCAACGCCGGCTGGATCAGGCGCGTGAGCGGGGCGATGTGCCAATGTCGCCCGATCTGATTTCGGCGGCGGTCTATGGCGGGTTTCTGGCGGCCCTGTTGATCACCGGTCCGGGCGCTGTCCAGCGCGCCGCCGATGCCGGCAGCACCCTGCTCGAACAGGCCGACAGGCTGGCACCAGTGTTTCTGACCGCGGGCCGCACGCCCACGGCGGGGCTGCTTGCCGCATTTGCGCTGCCCTTTCTGCCAATGCTGCTGATCCCGCTTGTCGCGGCCTTGCTGGGGGCCGCAGCACAGCGCGGTCTGATCTTTGCACCTCAAAAGCTTGCGCCAAGACTGTCACGTATTTCGCCCTTGACCCTGTTTGGCCAGAAATTCGGCCGCGATGGCCTGTTCAACTTTTTCAAAAGCACGGCCAAACTTGTGGTGGTCTGTCTGTTGATCGCGGTTTTGGTGCCGCAACACGCAGCGGATCTGATCACCAGCCTTCAGGTGTCGCCGGGCCAATCCGTGACCCTGCTGGTGCAGATCCTGATCGAGTTTCTGTTCCTTGCCTTGCTCAGCACCGTGGTACTCGGCGGATTCGACTATGGTTGGCAATACCTGCAGCACCGGCGGCGCAACCGCATGTCGCGACAAGAGATGGTGGAAGAATACAAGGACTCCGATGGCGACCCCCAGACCAAGGCGCAGCGCCGCCAAAGGGGGCGCGACATTGCCACCCATCAAATCTTGGCCGAGGTTGCCCGCGCCGATGTGATCGTCGTCAACCCGACCCATTATGCCGTGGCGCTGAAATGGCAACGCGGTGACAAAAGCGCACCGATCTGTCTGGCCAAGGGGGTGGACAATGTCGCGGCACTGATCCGCGAAAAAGCCGCCGAGCTTGGCATCCCCATCCACCGCGACCCGCCGACCGCCCGCGCGATCTTTGCCACGGTCGAGGTCGGTCAACCGATCCGGCACGAACATTTCAAGGCCGTGGCCGTGGCCATTCGCTTTTCCGAAGCGATGCGCAAAAAGGCCAAGGCAAGGTCATGAAAAACGCCGAACAGGTTGGAACCTGATGAAAGAGCTGGCCCATGAATGATCGCGAAAAACTCGCGCAACTGCGCCTGGTCAGCCAATTGATGCTGGATGTAAGGCTGCTAAAGCTTGAGCAGGCGTCGCAGGCGCGGCAGGAAAGTCTGGATCACCTGGCCGATCTGAACCGCCCCGCGCCGCCGACCGACCTCAACCCCATCACTGCGGCCGAGGTGGCCATGCGATATCAGCAATGGGCCGATCAACGACGCGCGGCAATAAACCTTCTTCTGGCACGCCAGACGAGCGTGTGGAGTGAGGCACGCAAAGACGCGGCCGAGGCTTTTGGCCGCAACACGGTGATTGGCAAGCTGCAGGACAAGCGCAAACCGAGCATCGAGTGATCCTGAGCCGATTTGCAGCATCAGATCCAACCCTGATCAACCCGGCTGCGGCGGGCCCGTCTCGTTGCCAATCCTGTCTTGCCTGATGAACGCTCGCCCAAACGAGCGCGCCCCTGGAGCGCATTGAACCCAACGCGCTCCAAGGGCCGATCCAGCCTATGGTAGGCGGATGTCTGCGGTTGATGCCATGGTCCATCCATGTGGCGTGCGCATAAGATCAGCTGTCCTGACGCACAATGTCGATGATCAAGACATCGCTGACAGTCTCTTTCAACACGCCCTTGGCCGCCTCCAGCAACCCCTTGCGCAACAGCACCAGGTTGGCACCGTCCGTATAGGCCCCGCTGAATCCGCCCGAATTGGCATGATCAAACAAGACCTGCAGAAAGACATCGCGCAGCTTCGGTTCGGCGCTGAACACCTCTTCGGTCTTGCCATTCTGCACTTCCAGGCTCAACGACAGGATGACCATCGCGACGACCTTGCCCTTGGCCATGACCGGAACCACGAACTGGTTCGACAGTTTGACATATTCCGGCAGTATGGCAGGGTCCAATGGCGCGGCCTCGGCCGCGTGATCAACCTCGGGTACCGGGCGCAGGAAGAAACCTGCGCCAACGCCAATTCCAAGACCCAGCAATGCCAGAATGACGGGGATGAGCTTGCGAATCATGGGTCAGAACGGCGCAAGCTGATCGATGATCTGCTGACCATAGCGCGGCTGTTGCGCATCACTGATGATCCCTTGACCGCCATAAGAAATCTGTGCCTGGGCGATCTTGTCATAGGTGATCTCATTCTGGCGAGAGATGTCGTCGGGCCGGACATAGCCGTTGATGGTCAACTGACGCATTTCATTGTTCAGCCGCACCTCCTGCTGGCCCTCGATCTTCAACACGCCATTGGGCAGCTCTTCCACCACCGTCACGGCCAGACGCAGCGTCACCTTCTCATTCCGGGCGATTGACCCTGTGCCTTTGAAGGTCGAACTGGACTTGGTCGCGATCAGATTCCCGCCATCCGCACCCAGACGTTCGGGTATCCCGAACAGCGAGGGCGTGCCGACCGTCTCGGCCCCGTTGCGGGTGCGTCCCGTCGAATCGAAAAACTGCGCCTTGTCATCGATCTCGACCACGACCGTCAGAATGTCGCCGCGCACGCGTGCCCGGTGGTCCCCCAGCAGCGACGTCCGCTGCGACGTCCACAGCGAACTGTCATCCGTCGGCCCCGAGTCTTCGACGGTCTGTGGCAGGGTCGAATACATGGCATCATGCTCGTAACTCGCCTGCATGGGCGAGAATTCCGGTGCCCGTCCGACCCGGCTCAGATCGCCACAGCCCGCCAGAACCAACATGGCAAGAATTTTCTTACGCATCACTGTCATCCTTCGCCCGAAGTGGTCACATAAACCGTTCCATCTGCGCCAATAGTGCCGCTGACCGTCATGCGAGAGGACAGGTTCATCACCTTGATCACATCCCCCGCGCCGCCCCGGCTCAGCGCGCGCCCCTCGGTCAGGATTGACAGCCCTGCCGACCGATAGACCAGCGACACGGTCTGATTGCGCTCGATCACGGTTGCGGCGCCGATATCTTTGGCCAGGATCGGCCGCCCGGCATAGATCGTGACTTTGGCTTCCAGACCGATCAACTCCGCCGGATCGGTCAGCGCACCCGGAATATCGGCCTCTACGGCGATAAGGTCGTCGGGGCCGATGACCGATTGTGCCCGAATTGTATGGGTCGCGACCAGACTGTCCGCCCATGCTGGTCCGGGCACGATCAACAAGGCGAACACCCAGCGCATCATTTCACCTGCGTGGTCGCGGCCATCATTTCATCCACCGCCGTGATCACCTTGGCGTTCAATTCATAGCCGCGCTGCGCCTTGATCAATTCGGTCACCTCACGCACCGAGTCGACCGAGCTTTCCTCAAGATAGAATTGCCGCAAAATCCCGAATCCATCCAGACCCGGCGTGCCTTCGATCGCCGGACCCGAGGCCGGGCTTTCCAGAAAAAGGTTCGACCCCATCGCCTCCAGCCCCTTTTCATTCGTGAAACTCGCCAGTGTGAACTGGCCCAGCAGCGTTGGCTGAATCTGGCCGGTGAAATAGGCATAGACCTCGCCATTGCCATTGATCGAGATGCTTTTGGCGTCCGACGGGATCGTGATGTTGGGCGCCACCGGATAGCCGTCCGATGTCACGATCTCACCATCCGCCGAGCGTTTCAGCGAACCATCCCGCGTGTAGGCCATATCGCCCGACGGCAGCGTCACTTCCAGATAGCCCTTGCCATCCAGCGCCACGTCCAGATCACCGCCCGTCTGGCTCAACACGCCCTGTGCCACCACCACCGAGACGGACGCGGGCCGCACCCCCAACCCCAACTGCACCCCGGTCGGCAACATCGTGCCATCCTGCGCCGAGATCGAGCCCGGACGCTGCACCTGCTGATACATCAGGTCGGCAAAATCCGCCCGTCGTGCATTGTAGCCCGTGGTCGACATGTTGGCGAGGTTGTTGGACACAACATCGACCTTCATCTGTTGCGCGCTCATCCCCGTGGCCGCGATTTGCAGGGCATTCATGTTGATCTCCTATCGACCCAGGGTTTGAATAACGTTGCGGGCCCGGTCATCCTCGCGGTCGAGGAAGTTCTGGCCCATTTCATAGGCGCGCTGCACGGCGATCATGCTGGCCACCTCTTGCAGCGGGTCGACATTGCTGTCTTCCACAAAGCCCTGCATCATCCGACCGCCCGCGACAGGTTCGACCCCGCTCGATGAAAACCGTGTGCCGGCTTCATGGGTCAGGCTCAGCGGGTCGGTGGCTTTCCACAGGCCGATCTGCGACAGCGGCACGCCGTTCACCGACAGGGTGCCATCCTGCGCCACAGTGACATTGCGCGCATTGGGCGGCACGAAAATCGTCGATCCCCCCGCGTCCAGCACTTTGTAACCATCCGTCGTGACCAGCGTCCCATCCGGACCCGGCGCGAAATTGCCCGACCGGGTCAATTGCTGACCCTGCGGTGTGTCGATCAGAAAGAATCCGTCGCCCTCGATTGCGAAATCAAAGCTGCCGCCGGTTTGCACCAGCCCGCCCTGCATCTGATCGACCACGCGCACATTGCCATAGCCGATCGACAGCGACGGCTCGGCGCCCGCCGCCTTGACATATTCCGAAAACACCATTCCCTCGCGCCGAAAGCCCGAGGTCGAGGCGTTTGCGATGTTGTTCGCAATGATATCCATCTGTGCCAGCAGCCCGCTTTGGCGTGACAGCGCCACATATCCCGAGGCGTCCATGACTCAGCTCCCTTCGATCATCGGCACGACCGTACCGGTGAAAAAGCTGACCAGCGTCGAGGTCATGAAGCTCATCGACACCCAGAACACCACCATCATCGCCGCGACCTTGGGCACAAAGGTCAGCGTGTTTTCCTGAATCGAGGTAAGGGCCTGAAACAGACCCACCAGCAGCCCCACGACCAGCCCGACCGTCAGCATCGGGGTCGAGATCAGAACCGAAATCCACAATCCCTCGCGCAGCGTGTCAAACAAGACAGTTTCGTTCATACCGGCATCCTCAGGATTTCCTGATAGGCCTCGACCACCTTGTCGCGAACCGTGGCCACGGTCTCTACCGCGGTCTTGGACGAGGCCAGCGCCTCGACCAGGGCATGCGGGTCGGCCCTGCCGGTCATGGCCGCCTTGGCCACATCTTCGCCTTTGGCCAAGACGTCCGCGAAATTCTGGGCCAGGTTGGCAAAGCCCGCTTCCACCGAACCCGGCTGCGGCTCTGGTGCCGCAGCCGAGCGTGCCTTTGCATAGTTCTGCGTGGCAATTGCTGTTCTGATTTCCATTCTGGATCCTATCTCCGCAACATGTCGAACAGGCTCTCGGTCATTTGCCGTGCCTGATCAAAGATTTTGAGGTTCGCCTCATAACTGCGCTGCGCTTCGCGCGCGTCAGCAATCTCGACCACCAGATCGACATTCGATCCCTCATAATGGCCGGTCACATCAGCCAGCGGATTGCCAGGGTCATAGACCTGTTCCAGCTGACTTTTGTCGAGCTGGACCGGGCCTGTCCTGACCTCTCCGCTGGCCAAGTCTTCTTCGAACGAGATCAGCTTGCGGTGATAACCGGGCGTGTCCGCGTTCGAGATGTTTTCCGATATATGCCGCAACCGTGCGGCCTGCGCCGCCATCCCCGAGGCGGAATAGCTTAGCGATGTGATCAGATCCGCCATGATCAATTCCGCCCGAGACTGGTCTTGATGATCTCGGACGTGCTGCGATACACCGCCAGCGCCATGTCATGCTGCTGGCGGGCATCGACCGACTTGACCAGTTGTTGTTCCAGCGAAACCGTGTTGCCATTGGGGGACATCTCACCACTCGAGGCTTGCTCCACCGGTTTCAGCATCTGGGAACTTGCGTGCAGATGGCCGGGCCGCGTGGCGCGCATGCCGTCCGGCTTGGCCGCTTGATAGCTGTCGGCAAAGCTTGGCAGATCCTGTGCCTTGTAGCCGGGCGTGTCGGCCTGGGCCACATTGCGGGCGATAACGCCAAGGCGCGCCGCAGACTGCGCCGCCAAACTCTGCGCCATGCGGGTGATACTCAACTTCTCAAACATCAGGGCTTCTCCCTAGGGCCTGTTTCCTAACTGGCTTCATCAAGGCTTAAGGGTGATTCCTTTAGAAAGCGTAATCGGTGAACAAAAGGAGACTCAATTGGCTGGAGTATTTGATGCATTGGTGTCCGAAATCGCCACCGTCACCCAAACCACCCGTCTGGGGCGCGTGATCGAGGTGGCGCGCGGCACTGTGACCGTGCGCGGATTGGAAAACATCGCCACTCTTGGCGACCGGGTCGAAATCGGCACCAACCTTGGCGGCGAGGTTGTCTCGCTGCGAATGGACAGCATCTCGGTCCTGACCGATTCGCTGGCCGAGGGTCTTGCCATCGGGACCGTCGTCCGCCTGCGTGGCCAATCTGGCCTTGCGCCCGACAGCAGCTGGATCGGCCGTGTCATCGACCCTTTCGGGGCACCGCTCGATGGCCGCCCGCTCTACCGCGGCCCCAAGGTCCAACCCCTGCTCGCCGCCGCCCCGCCCGCCGCCAAACGCCGTCGCTTTGGCGACCGGCTTGAAACCGGCGTTGCCGTCTTTGACACGCTGCTGCCGCTGGTCCGCGGCCAGCGCCTTGGCCTGTTCGCAGGCTCTGGCGTTGGCAAATCGACCCTGCTGGGCAAATTTGCGCGGGGCGTCACCGCGGACGTTGTCGTCATCGCCCTGATCGGTGAACGTGGCCGCGAACTGCGCGAATTCATCGAGCGTGTCCTTGGCCCCGAGGGGATGAAACGCGCCGTTGTCGTCACCGCCACCTCTGACCAGTCGCCCCTGATCCGCCGCCGCTGCGCCTGGGCCGCGATGGCCGTGGCCGAGCATTTCCGCGACCAGGGCCTGCACGTCCTGTTGCTGGCCGACAGCGTCACCCGCTTTGCCGAAGCCCACCGCGAGGTGGCGCTGGCGGGTGGCGAACATGCCTCGCTGCGCGGCTATCCACCCTCCGTCGCCCCCGCCATCATGGCTTGGGCCGAACGCGCCGGGCCGGGTGCCGAAGGCTCGGGCGACATCACCGCGGTGTTCTCGGTGCTTGTCGCAGGCTCTGACATGGAGGAAACCGTGGCCGATATCCTGCGCGGGGTCCTGGACGGCCATGTTGTGCTTGACCGCAAGATCGCCGAACGTGGCCGCTTTCCCGCCATCGACCTTTTGCGCTCGGTCTCGCGCTCGCTGCCCGAGGCCGCCACCAAGGATCAGAACACCCAGATCACGCTGGCCCGCAAACTGCTGGGGGCCTATGACCGGGCCGAGTTGATGATTCAGGCCGGTCTGTATTCCAAAGGCTCGGACCCGCAGATCGATCAGGCCATCAAGGTATGGCCCGCCCTCGATGGCTTCTTGTCCGAAGATGCCCCCGAAGAGGGCATCGCCGGCAGCTTTCGCCGTCTGAATGCCGCCCTGACCTTGCGCTGATCATCACCCTGCGCGGATCATCACCCTGCGCGGATCATCGTTTGCGCATAGTGACGGCTGTCTGCTGCAGCATGGCCAGCGCCGCAGCCCCAGCCCCGACCGTCGTCGCCGAGGCATCCGCCTGCGACCGGATCAGAAAGCGTCGGATCAGTGTTTCGACCTTGCCCGGGTCAGTGAACTGGCTGACACCGCCGCCGCCAAAGATCGCCGCGGCCTTGTCCTTGAACGCGGTCAACTGCTGGTCAAGATCGATGGAACTGATGCTGGTGGGCAGACCCAAAGCCTTGGTGAAAACCTGCCGCAACGCCGAATTGCCCAGAATGCCGTACCATTTGGTATCCTCAGACCCGGTTTTCCTGGCCAGCAAGGCCAATTCCCGTTCGGCATTCAACGCCAAACGCAAATCGCCATCCTGATTGCCGACCGCCGCCTCGAAACTGCGCGCCTTGTAGTCTTTCAGGATCTGATCGGGAAATGTCGAAATCCGGGTGCTCGGCATGGCGAAGTCACCAAACCCAAAGGCGGCCGCCATTTTCAGATATTGCTTGTCGGCCAGCTTGTTGGCCAGTGAGGTACTGTCGAGTGTGCCACCTTCCAGCACCTTCTGGATGAAGGCCTTGTTGTCGATATCCGCCCCAAGCCCAAAGGCCCCCAGCGCCACTTTCAAAAGCCTGCGGTCCTTGACCAGATCTTCCGCCGTTGTGATCTTGCCGATATTGGCGCGAAAATAATCCTCATCGCGTTTGATCTCGGGCGATTTCACAAAGGCGTCGGTCTGCTTGGCCATGGTGCGCTTCAGAATGGCCCAGCCGGCATAGCCCGCGGTGGGAATGACCGGCGCAAAGGTCATGGCCGTTGCGCCGCAGCCGCAAACAGCCGCTCTTCGCGCGGCAAAAGCGAGCGCAAGGCTTTCAGAGCCTGATAATGCTGATCCTCCAGCACCGATTTCGTGGCGATCGCCAGTTGGGTGCGGCTGTCATGATCGGTCAGAACCTGACTCAACTGCTCGATTCCGCGCAGCAATTGCTGTTTGGTGTCATCGGCGGTGGCATCGCCGGTCAACACCAGTTGCGCGATGTAACAGACCCGCTTGACCGGCGTGTTGGCCTCTTGCGGGTGAATCGCGTCGCGCAGGCGCAAGATGTTGGCATTGGGCGTCATGATGGCCAATCGTGACCGCTTGTCGCCATTTTCAACGACGGCTCCGTTGATCAGCACACGTTCATGCGGGCCCAGTTTCAGGACAAGACCGCTCATGTGCCACCCCCGTCGCCCCGCAAACCACGCATGACGGCAGTGTTGATATCCACCAGCACCTCGACCGAGCCACGGTGATCCAGCACGGCGCGAGTGTGGCTTGCGGTGAATTCGTACAGATAGAACAGTTTGGCGCGCAGTGGGGCCGGCAGCCCATTGCGCGCTTCCGCAACATCGGCGGCCAATGCCGACCACAGTTGCAGATTTTCGGTCAATGCCACGGCAAGCGAAGCAAAGTCTGATTTCCGGTTGGTCCAGGCCATGGCGAGTTGCTGCGTGCAGTGCGCCAAAAGGTCGTATTCCTGGGAACGGTTGGTGCGAACGGGGCCTTCGCGTCGGCCATAGGCCGCGCGTGCGTTGCTGGTGACTAAGGGCAAGATTTTTCCTTACGGTAAAGGACTTGGGGTTCCGGATCAAGAACCAGGGGGCATTGCCCCCTGGTTCGGTGTCGTTACCTGAACAAAGACAGCAGCGACTGGGGCTGCTGATTGGCAATCGACAGGGCCTGTGTCGACAGCTGTTGCTGCACCTGCAGCGCCTGCAGTCGCGCCGAGGCTTCTTCCATATCGGCATCGACCAGCGACCCGATACCTGCTTTCATGGCATCGGTCAGTTTGCCGACGAATTCCTTCTGAATTTCGACCCGCGCGCCGACCGAGCCAAATGCAGCCGCCGCATCGATAGCGGTTTTCAACAATGCATCGATGCCGAGCAAAGCGGCGTTGGCGCCCACCTGGGTCGAGACGTTGATTGCGCTCAACGCACCCAGACCGCCCGCCGACGCATTGCTGTATTGCATCGAATAACTCAGGTCATTGGGTACCGAGCCACCCGTAGGCGTGGCACTGGTCAGCGTCAGGGTGCCTGCGGTGCCGGAATCGTAATCGACCGTCAGGCCATAGACCTGGAGCGATTCGATGGCCTTTTTCATCCCGATGGCCACCAGGTCCGCCGGCGTGGTGGCAAGAACATCGTCCGCGGTGACCGTATAGCTGGCCGTCTTCCCACCGATGGTGATTGACATCTTGTCGCCCGCGACAAAGGTCGCCCCAGTATCGAACTCGATCGTGGACGGGGTGCCGCCATTGCCGTCGATGGACCAACCCACCGTGTCTGCCGCCGTCGTCACGCCGTCGGTCCCGGTTCCGAAGACCGCCTTGGTGACATAACCACCGGTCGACAGGTTCTGCCCTGTCACGGTGATGCTGGACGCAGCCACCGTCGAGACGCCCCCGACGCTCGAGCGGTCCAGCGACGACAGGATATCCACGGCGGTGGTGTTGTTCACCAGGTTCAGGCCGTTGAACTGCGCCGCACCCACGACCGAGGTGATCTGGTCGGTCAGGGCGGTGATGTCGGTTTGCAGCTTGCTCCGGTCCATATTGCTTTCTTGTGCCGACACGATCTTGCCCTTGACATCGGTCAGCAGCTTCGTGACGGTTTCCGCGGCTGTCCGGGCAACTGCGATCGTGGAAGACCCCAGCGCGAGGCTGTCAGAAATCCCCTTGAAGCCCTGCACATCGGATTCCATGGTTTTCGAGATGGCCCAGACGGCGGCATTGTCCTTGGCCGAAGCGACGTATTTACCCGTCGAGATGTCAGCGGTGGTCTTGGCCAGATTCATGCTGATCGATTTCATCGTCTGCAGCGCGACCATTGCGCTGTTATTGGTCAAAATGGACGACATTCTAAGCTCCTTTGCGGTAAGCCGACGCTTTGCGTAAGGCTTGTGGCACCATCAGCGTTGATGGCAGATTGGGCTTTCTTTCCAATGCGGCCGGTCGACCCGGGTCGCGCCACCCCACCTGGGATGCAGGTCCCATATGCCGCCCCAAGAAATAAGAAAGCCCTAATCACGTGGTCCGCAATAGGCGGAATTTGACTGAAAACGCTTACAGCCTTTGTTTCAGATTTCGGTTTTCGCTGACTGCGGCGCGGCGACCGCTGCGGTCATAGGTTACAAGCCCCGTTGCCGTGGACCGGATCTCGGCCAGCCTGCGGCGCGCCGCCTTGACACCGCGCAGTGCCGCCATCAGGCACGCTCTATTGCGTTCGGCCTTGCGGCGCACGACCCTCCATTGTGCCTCGGTCAGCATGCTGCTTGGGTTGCGCAGTTCCTGCTCCATCTGTGCGCTCATGCCCGACAGGGCCGCATAATCGGCTGTCATCAACGCCTCATGGACCTGATCCAACAACTGAAAGGCACGTGGAGTGGGGGTGGTCTCAGTCATGGGTGGCCTCGTGTTTCACCAAGGATTTGAACAAGTTTTCTGCCAGCCCGATGCCGCCATGCGCGACGACGGCCTTGGCTTGCGCCTCACGCAGGAACGAGCTGAACTGATCTTCGCCGATACCGCCCGAAAACGCCCCCTCCCTTGCCTTCATTCCGGCATAGGACAGCATTTCCGCCAGGAACGCCGCTTCCAGCGCCTTGGCCTTTTCCATCAAGATGGCGCGTCGTGCGGTTTCAGGGCCTTGCGGCGCTGTCAAATTGACTGAGTCGACGGATTGCACAGGATTCTCCATTGCAACGGATTTTCGCCACTATGTGCTGGGGCAGTAAACAACTGGTAACCAGTTGCCGAAATAAAGAGGTCACAACGACAGAAGTCGAACATGATGATCTCACTCTCGCTGACCCTTGATCCGCATCCACATGACCCCGTCGGGTCTGCCCCTCAGGCAGATGTCTTCGACAAGGCCGCCCAATCCTCGGCGACAGCATTCACCACGGTCCTCGGTCTGGGTGACCCTGCCACCGATTTGTCCCCGATCCGTCAGCCCCTGACCGACCAGCCCTCGCCGCGCACCAGCGAGGCGCCAGCGTCGCGCATGGCGACCCCGGCCCGCGGCAGCTTTTCCCTGCCAGACATGTCGATGATTGACCTGCCCCCGTTACCCTTGCCAGACACGGCGATGCCCTGGCTCGCGCATCCCGATCCTGCCGCTCTCAAATTGAACGAGGCAGCCGCAGTGACGGTCTTTCCCCCGGCACCGCTGCTTGCGACCACTCCGATCCCTGTCTACCCCGACCTGTCTATCGCCGATTCTTCCGCCTTTGACTCATCCGCTACCGATTCGTCGATCGCCGCACCCCAAACGACAGGCCATCCTGATACAAACGACCGGTTCGTGCCCGACGACAGTCAGAGCTTGCCCGACGACAGTCAGACCTTTCCCGTGGCGAGCCTGACCCAGACCGATCCTGCCTTGTTGCCACTTCTGGCGCCGTGGCCAATCTTCTTGCGGCAGCAGATTGCCCCGACGCAGGCCGACCTTTCGGATGCTGTGCCAGCCGAACAGACACCGGCATTGGCGGATCATCCCGCGGCAGCAAACGCACAATCTCATCCTTGGTCGCAGCCGACGCCCCGTACTGTCCCTGTCTTGCCAATAGGCGATGCGCAGACCGATGCCCTGCATATCGCCAAGAAACCCCAGCAAGTCTCGCTTGCGCCGCCGATGCGTGGCACTCTGCCCGCCTATCCGACACCGCAACACCCGCTCGGGGGCATGTCATGGGCCGATGACAGCCAACAGCAGCCCGC